>JAFSXH010000098.1 GCA_017444165.1 bacterium
TGAGCCTCAGGATCTCCATGTTCAGCTTTACGTCGTAATTCTGACAGCTCCATATTTTGGTATTGTGCAGTTCCAGCCGAACCAGAGTTATCAGGCAACTGCGCTAAACAAGGCGTAGCCAAAGTGGCTATGAACATTGTTGAAAAGATAAAATATCGGTAATATTTATTAAACTTCATAACAGCAGTTTACAACTTTTTACAGCAGTTTACAACTTTCTCAATTAAATGTATAAGTTTATTTGTTTTTTTATGTTATAAGTCTTGTAAGTTGTGCCTGCGGAGTTTCGTTGACAAAACTCCTGTCTACGATTGTGTGTTGTGCTTGAAGTTATGTCCTTTGGGGGTCTCCTCCCGCTCTTTAACAATGCGTAATGCTTAATTCGTATTGCGTAATTATTTTGGAAAGAAAGAATTAATTCATTTCAATTGCGAATTACACATTATGAATTACGAATTAAAAATGTCGGCTCACCAAAAAGTCACAACTGCTAAACACAAACACAACGTATAGTCTTACAACGCAAAAAACGTGCGGGGCTACAACATTTCTTCTATTTCGTGCGGAGAACAATTGAAGGCTCGAGCAATTTCCTCAACGCTCATTCCGTACTTTATAAAATTCTTTACTGCTTCAGCTCTGCCTTTGGCTATGCCCTCAGTCATACCCTCGGCTCTGCCTTTGGCCATACCCTTAGCTATTCCCTTAGCCATTCCCTCGGCTAAGCCCTCGGCTAAGCCCTCAGCTCTGCCCTCGACTCTACCCTCAGCTCTACCTTCAGCTCTACCTTCAGCTCTCTGTTCCGCAAAGGTTCTCGCTTCATCATATTCAGTAAGACACATACGCGTCACCTCCGCTTTGTTGGATAAAAGGAAAGGTTTAATCAGTGAATCAGCAGGTAAATCATTTAAGGCCTTATCAATTGATTCTTCTAGATTACTTGCAGTCTTTTTGTGATAACGAACTCTATCGACAAACCAAGAGTATTCTTTTAAAGGTTTACACGCTTCAAGTAAATCTTTGTTACGACCATAATTTATATTTATCATCGTCACTTTTACTTCAATATCCGATTCACCGTCAAAAGAGTCTGATAATTTTAAGATAACCTTATCTTCTTTATTAATCTCTCCGTTATAAAAGCATACACACTTAGGTGTGGGAGCTTTTTGTTGAGAAGAACTGTAACGGTGATAGTCATTACTCTCCTTTACGTACTTGGCGTAAACCATACCCGCGCAGATAAATAAGCGCATCGGCATGTTGGGATTAAATGTCGATTGTTGTTCATAAAAACTAACTGTGTTAGCAACCAAAAATGAGACATCGTTCCTCATACCCATGTAGACAATGTTCTCTATGGTATTAAAGCGTATCTCATTTGCGTCAGTATAACTAGAACCATTTACCGCGTTGTAAAGACTCAAAGTCCACTCTCTATTCTCTGGATTACCAAATATAAACTTAAAGAGCCTATCACGGTATTCGCGATTTACATTAATTTCTTCAGACACGAAACTAGCACCCCCGTAATTTTTAACATTCTAACATTTTTACTAGCATCTATCAACAACAAATCATCAGACTTACAACGTACAAACTTCAGGCACTACACACAAGACCCACAACATAAATTTCAAAAATCGTCTTCACGTCTTGCTTATAGACTCATTTACTGTTAATATAGGCCACATAAGGAGCCACGTTGCTTCGATAAGTTCGTTGTAGGATTCAACCACCGAGCCGTATTTATAAAAGGGGAGCATAACTCCGCACTTCAGAGTGCATGTCGACACCGCAAGTGTAGAATCATCTGGAGTCGGGACAGAGGAGTTCCCACCTGCTCTGGCAGGTTCGAGTGTTCATCCTACGTTGAGAACCTTATGGAGTCGTGGCTCCGTCTTTGTTTTTGCGGATCTTGTTCATATAAGTTATCCAGGCAAAAAGTTGTATGCAGACTATTTGGGTGATTATGAGTATAAATTGCAGGTCTATACTGAACAATTTCACGTAGTCGCCGCCGTTCAAATGAGCGGGATTTACACCTGTGAAGAGGCCGAGGATCGGCAAGAGGCCTGCCCAATTGGGCTCCCAATTAGATAATCTTCCAAAGAGCCAGCCTAAAAAGGGGAAGACTAAGATACTGCTGATAAAGGCCAGGTTGAACCAATGGATATGGGGAGCCATTAGCTCTATGACCTGGAGGAATAATTTCTCTCGAGCCACTCCCGAATTGATTATCTTTAGGTAGGCCGCTTCGAGTTTGGGACTTTGCATTAGGAGTATCTGTGCATCTATTCCACCCAATAAGGCCCACACGATATATAACGTAAAGACCATAATCACGCCTACTAAAGAATAAACGAATAAAATGTTCAGCAAACCAGGGCCTTCATAATTTTCTTCGTTCATGACAACAACTCCAAAGCTAAATTGACAGACTCTTCCGCTTTGTGGCGGAGCTCACCAGCATTTTCTATAACTTTCATTTTTAACTCTTCTCTCTTTTGCCAAGCACTTTGCAAGGCTTCAGCTAATCTCTCAGCTGTCAAACCTTCTAAAGGTACGAATGGCAGACCACATAAATTACAAAAACGTTCAACTTTGGGATCGTAAGATATTCCCAGCGATACTTTGCCAGCACTTGCTCCCAAAATTAGAGCATGCAGGCGCATGGAAAGAATAAGTTCGATGCGCTCATGGCCTAAAAGATTTAACATCTCTCTAGCATTTAACTGCGGAGCCATACTACAGGGCAATTTAATTAACGATTGCAGACGCTTGCAGATCCCCTCATCGAACCAGTATTGGAAAGGCACGATCAAAACTTGCGGCTTCTCCTCTTCGCTGAGGGAACTGGCCCACTTGTTGACAGCTTCGGCTTGCAGAGCAATATCCAGGCCAAACCAGTTGCGCACCACCAAGACAACGATCTTCTTTTGAGGATCGGCCAAGTGGCATTTTTGCAAGATTCCTTCAGATTCTTCAACATTGCGGGGCAGAAGAAAGGCAGGGTCGGCACTCAAGCTAGCCTCAACTCCAGGAGCAAAACTTTTAAATTCTTGTAAGGATAACTCATCCCTAAAAGTGGCCTTAGTAGTCAGAGGCAGAAGGGGGCTGGCTAACATCTTGCCCAGATCGGTCTTGATAGGGCCAAAACCTTGACTGAAGATGAAAGTCGGTTTATTCAAGATACAGGCCAAAGCGAGGATCGACCCATAGTACATGATGCTGGCAGGTCCAGTAGAATCTTGAAAGAGTCCCCCTCCGCCAGATATGACGAGATTAGCCTCTTTGACAGCCTGATATACTTGCCATATAGACTTGCGCTTATAGGGTTTTATACCCAACTCTGCGGCACGCTCTTTATTGTCTATTAAAGCTGCCAACTCAATATCAGGTCTATGAGAGCGCAGAGCTAAAACTTCAGCTTCCAGAATGGCTTCATCACCGATATTGCCAAAACCGAAATATCCAAATAAGAGAACTTTACTCATGTCTAAACTTCAAATAGAGCTCCTTGATCTCATAGATTACTAAAGAACCTAGAGTACCTAAAATTCCTCCTATGAGGAGTCCATTGAAGGTTCTCTGTAATGATATTAATAGTGGAGTGTGGATATGAGCGTAAGTATCGGCCAGCGAGGCCATTCCCAATGATCCTGCCAAAATAAAGAGCGGCACTAAGCTCCTCCAGCGTATGAAGAGCAAAGTTGGCAACATGATCAAAGCGGGATTTCCCAACAAGAACTCCTTAAAGCGCGGACGGACACCTAAGACGACATCTAACCAGCGTCTGAAGACTCTCTCCGAATCGCTGACGACTAAATCTCCACCAGCATTGCCCGTGCGTATCAGGTAAAAGGCCGCCATAGCCAACAGGAGGGCAAAGGCGATCACGTGCCAGAGCTTAACTTGGGAGTTTAAGAACTGGATCACTCCGTTTAAGCCACCTTTTTTATGTTGGCCGATCAACCATATGATAAAGACGCAGACAGGAACGAGGAGTCCGTGAGCCTTGACACCCCTGAAGACATCGAGACTCAACATAAAGGTAGTATCACTCAGAAGTCCCGCCACTAAGAGACCACTAGCTAGAGACGAAAGGGCGATTCCTAACAGTATTGACCAACCTTGAACTAGAACCTTAAGCAAACTAGTTGAGTTTTCTGCCTTCTCCCAAAGGGGCATAAAGATCACAAAGCCCAAAATAGGATAAATAGTGATCCCCGCTAGAGCCAACAAGAGGCGCATGTGGTGGAGACCTATATTAACCACAGAGGACAGAGCTACAACTAGAGAGACGGCTCCAACTATCCAATAACTGTATTTGTAGAAAGGCCACTTTAAGAGATTTAAAATCATACAACCACTGGCGACTATCCCCATACCCATCAAGATTATAGCTAAACTCCAGAGAGTAAAGCCAGGCTTAACGGGAGTTGCTGTGCGGAATAGATCTGCCTCTCCCTTAAAATAAGGAATGATTTTGGCTTGTAAGCCCTCTAAAAGAGCGGTATTAGCCTCATCTAAGGACAGATTTTTTACGCCATCCAGATAAGGGCGACAGTAAATTAAACGAATATTGCGCTCACGTACACCCAAATCATACATAGAAACAACAGCTTCAGGCAATAACTTACTCTGATGGGCTGAAGAGATAGCCATAACTCTGACAACACGATCCTGCAACTTTTTAGCTAAAGTCACTACTCCCAACTGTTGAGCCTTAGGAGCTAATTCGATCACACCCAACTTTAAATTCGTCTCTTTAATTAAATCAGCCACTAAATCTAATTGATTGGGATAACCATAAACTTCGTTGCGCAGACCGCCGAAGATCAACCCTTCAATCTGACCTTCACGAGATAAATTATCATAAAGTCGCAGACGCTCTCGCAGGGCCTCTTCACTAATATCGGGACTGTTCCAGGGACGATACCAGACTTTGAATCCGTATTCTTTAGAGAGTTTCTCTATTACATCCAGAGGTACACCTACACCTAAACTTGCCAAACTGCGAGGATCACAGCGCAACTGTACCAAATTGCCACTTTCATCTGGCAATACTTTCACGCGTTCTTGACCTAGACTAAACTCAGCTCCTTCGGCAATCTTTTTAGCGATCTGATTGTCTGTGGCTACGTAGTAAGCACACATGGGATCTAACTGAACATTTTTATTTATAAGTCCATTAGTCTGCATATCTAAAAGTTCAAAGTAAGTGGCTGTTCTCGCTAGACCGCGCAGAGCTAAACTGTCGCGGCTGTTCTCCTCAATAGCGATAGAAGTAACACCGTTTTCTTTGCACTTTGCCAAAATATCTTCAATATTGTTGCCGTGAGATCTGGCTAAATCGTTGAGAGCGGCATAATCGAATAAAATCTCGGCCGAGCGGTTGGCATCTTCTCTATCCACTCTGTCTTTTATTATGGGCAAAGATGCTATAAAGCCAATGATGGCCAAAATTATTAAATTGCGCAACATAGTAGTCATTATTTTACAACCGTCTTCGAAAGTTCAACAGCTTCTTTCAGCACTTTCTGTTTATAATCTTCATCTATCGGTTCGGTAGACTCATAGAAGCGTTGGGCTAACTTGGCAATACTGTAAGTTCCCACCCAAGCAATGGTCGCTTTACTTAAAGGGCCTGCCACGGGAATTAAGCCGACTAACTCTCTAGCTGCATTTCGCCAACCCCAAGCCCAACCTACAACGGGTAAAAGTTCAGCTAAGCGGGCGTTCAAGTCTAAAGATTTACCGTACAAAGCCCCAATAATCAAAGCTAGTCTGATCTGTTCGGCTGTGATATGCAATGTCTCCCAGGGTACAGCTAACATAGATGCTAAAGTTCCTATAAAAGGAATATCAGCACTGACACTGGAGGCCGCCGCTACCATAGCATTACCTTCGGCAGTATTTTTGATTAAAGAGTTAATGAAGGTAGTGCGCAAGTTGTCGTAATCCCTGGCCAAAGAATAGACCCAAGCACCACCGTCACTGAGAGAGGCACAGAGATCGCAATCATCATAATCCTTAGCCAATATAGTTATGGGTGGCAGGGTAGGATCATAACGATAGTACAAGTGATCATCTTCTTCTCTAAATTCTTGATTTTTGAGAACAGACTCACTCTCCAAAAGTTCATCAACATCACCTTCGAGCAGGAAAAGTAGAGTAGTGTTGGGAGCAAAAGAATTTACGTAACGTTTTAAGGTGGAACCTTTAGGTAACTTATTTCCCAAATGGATAATAGCTAAATTAATATCTTGAAAAATCTGTCCCTCTTCAGGCAGGGGGTATATTTCTAATTCTTTTCTCAAATAGATAGAATTTATGTTGGCATTGGGCTTTCCTAAAAACTCAATTACCTTTTGAGCATCTTCAATTTTGCCAAATACGGCCGCTTTGTAAACTTCATAGAAGGTCTCTTGCAATTCATGCATGTTAAAGTTCAAAGCAAAGACTCTGCGCAGTATATTTACGGAGATACTCGACATCTCACACAAACCTCTAAATAGATAAATATCAGTGGCGTTTTCTTAGCTTACAAATCTTCCCTGCTTGTTCACAGATAGTAGTTTGCAACTTCAGTTATTATTTCTTTACAAATAACCTTACAGCGCAAAAATATTTAATGTATCTGTGCGTTATAATCTTCTGGCAAAAATAAGCAGGGAAATTAATTTGAATTAATTAAATGCAACTTGAAATTGTATGTAATAGAAAAATTATTAACTGGAGTTTTTTTTATGAATAGATTTTTTTTAGCTGTAATTGGTGTTTGTCTTTCTGTTACTGTAGCGTTGTCTGGCTGTTCTAAAAAACAGATGGAAGAAGATCTTAAGACTTGTTCTGATAATTTAAAACAGATAGGTACAGCTTGTGAGCTATATGCTACCGATCACAAAGAACATTATCCCAAAACAATTGAAGAGCTTCAACCTAAGTATATGGCTACAATACCGACGTGTCCCGTTCATGATACCAGCTATGTTTATACTTCTCAGAAAGATCCAGATTCCTATGAGGTCTACTGTCCTGGCAGCAATCATATCGAGCTTGGGTTAGAGAATGACCATCCCATATTCAATTCGACTCAAGGTTTAGTTACTAAATAGAGCGTTATCCTCAGATCTCTTAGTAAAAACGAAGCTTGAGGTCTGGGGTTGACAAAAAAGTTGTGATGTGTATTATATGCCCATCCGCACGGGGGTATAGCTCAGTTGGGAGAGCACTTGCATGGCATGCAAGGGGTCAGGAGTTCAAGTCTCCTTACCTCCACCATAGGGGGGGAAGGCATCTATCTGAAAAGATAGATGCTTTTTTTTGTGTTTTACAAACAATCTCACAAAATTTAGGGAGCCGATATTTTTAATTTGTAATTTACAATGCGTAATTCGTAATTGCCTAACGCAAACGCAGCTTATCAGGCTTACAACACATAGATTAATATAGTCAAACAAATTAGTAA
>JAFSXH010000099.1 GCA_017444165.1 bacterium
GCTGAACACTCTTTAGAAGAGAACTTGGCCGACTTGAGACGCTTAAAAGCTGAGTATCCCAATAAGGTCTTGATCGCCTCTATCATGGGAACTAACGAAGAGGACTGGACTGAGTTAGCTCGTTTAGTTACCGAGGCTGGAGCGGACATGATTGAAATGAACCTTTCCTGCCCCCAGATGACCTCTCACGCTATGGGTTCAGATGTAGGTTCTAACCCCGAATTATGCAAAAAGTACTGTGCCGCCGTCAAGCGCGGTTCCAGTCTGCCCATGATGGCTAAGATGACCCCTAACATTACCGATATGGTTCCCGTGGCCAAGGCCTGTTTAGAGGGCGGAGCTGATGGCATTTCAGCTATCAACACTATAAAATCTGTCATTAATGTCGATTTAGATCGCAAGATCGGTCTGCCTATCATTAATGGCAAGTCCTCTATCTCTGGTTACTCTGGCAAAGCTGTCAAGCCCGTGGCCCTGCGTTTCATGCAACAGATGCGCTCTGCCGAAGGATTGCACGATCTGGCTATCTCTGGTATTGGTGGAATCGAGACTTGGGAAGACGCCGCCGAGTTTATCCTTTTAGGTGCCAGCAACCTGCAAGTGACTACCGCTATCATGCAGTACGGTTACAGGGTTGTCGAGGATATGAAGAACGGCCTCATGCACTACATGGAAGAGCAGGGTGTCGATCACTTGAGCGAGTTGGTAGGCTTAGCCAACGCCAATATCATACCCGCCGAGGAGTTAGATCGCGATTATAAAGTTTATCCTCACATCGACGAGGATAAGTGCATCGGTTGCGGTCGCTGCTACGTCTCCTGTTACGACGGTGCCCACCAGGCTATCGTTTGGAATAACGAGACTCGCAAACCTTCCTGCGACAAAGATAAGTGCGTAGGTTGTCACTTGTGTGTCTTAGTGTGTCCCGTCAAGGCTATCGGCAAGGGTGAAGTCGTCATGAAACCAGGCCGCAAAGGTCGTCCTGAAGATAAAGCTATCTAAATAGCACTGCAATAAAAAAGAGCCCCGATCAGCAATGACCGAGGCTTTTTTATTACGCGATAGATTTACTGTACCTCTACATGTTCAGGAACGGGAATATCCTCTTGAGCCTCTTCAGCGGGAGCTTCTTCAGGCATAGGAATGGGCTCTTCGTGAACCTCATTTACAGGCTGAGGAATCTCCTCTGCCGATGTAATCGGTGTAGATGGCTGCTCTTCCACATTACCTTCGGGTACAGAACTGGCTGGAACTTCCTCTTCTACCACAGGTGAAGTAGAAGTCTGCGGCTCGCCAAAGTGGCCGTAAGTGCCACCGTCGGCTGTAGGATAATTGCTCTGATTGTACTCTGGTTCAGGCTCAGGTTCTTTGTAAACAGGCTCTTCTGCCACAGGTGCTGGTGGTGGAGTATAGGTATTGATAGAACTGCTCTTATGCTCTTCGCGCTCACGCATACGCTGAACTCTATCTTCACCAACAATAATAGTTATATCGGCAGGAGCTTTCTCCGCAGGAAGATCTTTCGCACTCTGACCGACATCTTGTTGCTTGCCCAATTCATAGTAGCAACCTACTAATAAATTTTCCAAACAATTGCGTATAACAACACTGTCTATTCTATCGACAATAGTAGTTACATCGCTGAGACTATCAGCATTACCAACTCGGATAACCTTAAAGCCTTCTTGTGTCAAGAAATCGGCTACTTTACCACCTAATCCTTCTTCACTGCTACCGTTGAGAACCTCAATAGTCACATCTCCCCTAGTCAAACGTGTAGGATCCTTCAAAAGTTCACGCACGATACGTTCGTTAGCAGGACCATAGGGAATTATACAACTAGCCCCGTTTATGTCACTGTCATCGCCAACGATAACGCCAGTCTTCATTGATTTGCGATCAAAATCTTTGTATAGATAGGCGAGATCGATCATATCCACTAAACTCATATCTGTATCGACATTCTGTTTAATGACCTTGACTATACCCTGCAGACGAAAAGCGACCATAGGATCTTTAATGCGCTTCATCAAGGCTCCCATTATTTGCTGTTGGCGGCGAATGCGCCCGCGATCACTCTCGGCATCCATACGAAAACGGGCATAACCTACCGCATCCTCACCGCGCAACAACTGTTCACCCGCACGCAGATGAATGTGCAAGTTACCCCAATTGTCGTCATAGTCCATATCCTTCTCAACATCTAAGACCAGACCGCCCAGAGCATCGACCAACTGAGAAGCTCCAGATACTTTAATGATAATGTAATGGTGGATGGGAATTCCTAAAAAGTCCGAGACAACCTTACGAGATAGATCTATTCCACCTATCATATAAGCGGCATTTATCTTATCATATCCGTATTCATCACCCAAATAGACGTAACAATCACGCGGAATAGAGACGATATTTAGCGTCTTGCCCTCAGGATCGATACTGACGACGAACATCGTATCTGAGCGAGCCCCTTTAGTGTAGGCCATACCCTTTGAATCGCGGTTGTAGTCGATTCCCAAACAGAGAATGTTCATGCGCTCATTACCGTTAAAGACGCACTCGCTGGAATTGCCGCTTATAGCCTGAAAGGCCTCATAGATCAAGCTTGAGGACTTTTCATCTTCTTTTTGCAGACCGTCGATATAAGCTAGACCAGCGATCAGAGCTATTATTCCCAAAATAAAGCTCAAAGTAGTCGTTAAAATAAAACGACCAGCCTTGGGGATGCTATTGATCCAAGTTTTTTTAGCCATAAAATATATATTACCTTATTAAAATTTCTCAATCGGCCCGCCCCTTTCAAGAAGACTTTAATTACACCCCCTTTTTTTTTCACTATTAAACGTTTTTGTGCTGTAAACCTGATACGCACATAACTTGACAAAAATTCTTTGTAGTTTACAGTAATGGGTAAAAAAGGAAAACAATTATATGCCTCGCCCCTTAGGTCAGCATTTTTTGAAGAATAAAGAGATTATACGCAAAATTATTGAGGCTGCTCAGTTACAGCCTAGTGATCAAGTTTTGGAGATAGGCCCTGGCGAGGGGGCTATTACTGGTCTATTGGCTCAAAATGCTCAAAAGGTTTTGGCAGTGGAGTTAGACGAACACCTGGCCGATAATTTGCCTTCGCTGCCCAATTTGAAAGTATTAAAGGCTAATTTTTTAAATATTAACCTAGCCGAAATTTTAGGTTCTTCTCCCGGCAAGTGGAAGGTTGTGGCTAATTTGCCCTATTACATAACTAGCCCTATTATCGAAAAGTTGCTCATAGAAGGCTCACCTTTTATAGAGAGCATGGTAATAATGATCCAAAAGGAAGTTGCAGATCGAATTAAAGCATTGGCCTGCAGGGAGACGGGAGCCTTTAGTTACTTCGTCAATTATTACGCTCAAGTGGAGATGTTATTCAAAGTAAAACCCGGCTCTTTTAATCCTCCTCCACAAGTGGACTCAGCGGTAATAAGACTCACCCCCCGCCTCTTGCCTGAGATTGAAGCCCCTGCCGATCTGCTCTTTAAGGTTACTCGCACCGCTTTCAGTGCCAGAAGGAAAACTTTGCGCAAATCTTTACAGCCATTAGCCCAAAGCATGAACAGCGATCTCGACAGAGCTTTTCAAAAAGCTAATATTCCTGGTGAGAAGAGGCCTGAAGAATTGACATTGTTAGATTTTTCCCATTTAGCTACAGCTTTGCAGGAGACTAGCAATATTGGCGATCTTTAGTTTCAATGGACAAGATTTGAAGAGGCTCTTAACGGGCGGTTGTCGTTGCCTCAACAGCAATCGCCAACAACTCAACGATCTCAATATCTTTCCCGTACCCGATGGAGACACAGGAACGAACATGGTTCTGACTATGCGCGGGGCTATATCTCTCCTGCACAACCATCTCAATAACAGTAAAGATCTCCATTACGCTGCTCGCCTAGCTGCTCAAGGGGCTATAAGATCGGCCCATGGAAATTCTGGAGTCATCCTCTCGCAAATATTTAACGGTCTGGCTCAAGGGCTTACCGACAAAAAAGAGGCCGAAGCTAAAGATCTCTCCCTAGCTCTGGATATGGCCCGCCAATTGGCTTATGAAGCGGTACAAAATCCCCTAGAGGGTACGATCTTGAGCATAATTAAGGCCTGTGCCCAATTTTCTCAAGAGCAAGACTACTCCCAACCTACAGATCTAGGCGAATTTTTTCACAAAATTGTCGAAATATCTCTGCATACACTCTTAGCGACCACTCCTATCGACGCTGGTGGCTTAGGTTTACTCTACATCTTCAAAGGAATGTTAGCCGTCATAGAGGGCAAAAATTTGACGACTAAGACGATTGAAATACCACAAAATTTTGAATATTACCGATCTGATGAACCATCTCAAGAAAATTTCCCCTATCGATTTTGCACAGAATTTCTCTTAAGTGACAGATTGTTAAATCCAGAGTCAATAAAAAGAGAGATAGCTACCTATGGAGATTCTATAGTCATAGCTCAGGATGAGAAGTTTACGAAGATACACATTCACACCAACGTACCTCTAGTTTTACAAAGATTCTTCAATAGTATAAGTCCTTCTTGTCAATACAAGATCGAGGATATGTGCAGGCAGAGGTTGCACCGTTTACCCAAAAACACCCCCACCCA
>JAFSXH010000100.1 GCA_017444165.1 bacterium
GCTTTTTTTAATCTAATTATGGCTTTTATTATCTTTCACAAGATTCCTAACATTGCAGTGCAAGCAAAGGTCAGTTATAGAGATTTGCTCGTTGGAGTTTTCACTAGTATAAAAAGATACCCAAAAATAAGGGGTATTTTATTAAAACAAGGTATGATCTTTGGCATTACATTCAAAATTTTTTGGACGGCATTAACATTTTTGTTATCGGATGAACCATTTAATTATGGAACATTTCAAATTGGGTTGGTAAGTTTAGCAGGACTAACAGGTGCTATAGCGGGTGGAAAACTTGGAACACTGCAAGACGGAGGAGTTTGTGAAAAATGGCTTACAATATTTATCGGAATGAGTGTTTTCAGTATGGCTATGGCCTCAGTTTTTTGTGCGTCTATAGTACATATCTTTATTATCGCTGCTGTCTTTTCTTTAGCTATACAAGGTGTCAGTGTACTGTGTCAGGCCCAGTTATTTTCATTATCTGATTCAGAGCGAAGCAGGCTAAATACCATTTTTGTTGTGAATAACTTTTTATTCAGTGCAATTGGTAGCAGTTTATTCTCACTGTTATGGAATGTGGGCGGTTGGCAGACTATAACTGTCGGAGCTGTGTTAGCCTCATCATTGGCACTTTTTTTGCATTTTTTGATGCCCTAAACCGTACCCAACAGAAGTGTTTACCGTTGCATCTTCTAAACTATGAATATCTATTCTGCTGGGTACGGTTTAAATAGCGTTTATGTACGTTGTAAATTGTAAATTATAAACTTGGTGCTTACGTTCATTTATTCAAAATTGTCATTTCCACTAAACGTTTCCCCAGCTCATAAGCTTTTTGACAATCTAAAGGAAATTGTTTTTCTCTGTGATCTAATTTATGAGCTTTGTCAAATACATCGCAGTCGTAGCGGTCATAGTCAGAAAATTGGTAAGTGTCGCAGCTATATAAACTTTCACTGTAACCAAAAATGGCTCGAAGAGACATTTCATTCCAGTTCAAAATTTTGTGATAATCAAAATGTTCCAAATGATCTTCAGAGACATTCATTGTGTATATCATAGCTGTGTGAATAATGCGATCTAATACTCTCTTGGTTGTTCCAGGATGTTCTGGATCTTTCAAGTAGGTGTAGGCGGCGAAAAGAAAACGCTCTAAAAAAGCTCTGCATTGAGCTGTTGGATAAGAAAAATAAATAGGACTACCTATAATGACGACATCTGAATATAGAGCCTTTCCCAAAATAGGGCGCAGTTCGTCTTTGTAAGCACACAGACCATTAGTTTTACTGTTTTTAATCTTACAAGCAAAACAGCTAACGCACCCTTTATAATCGTAATCATAAAGATTAATAATTTCCGTTTCGGCTCCAGCTTCTTGCGCCCCATGAGCGGCGTTTTCTAAAAGGGTTATAGTATTTCCGTTTTTCTTGCGTGGACTACCGTTAATAAACAGAGCTTTCATTTTTATTTCTCAACCTAACCTTTGCTTTTTTGTACTGTGAGCCTTATGTGTTGTCTTTGTGTTGGGCAGTTCTGACTTTTTATTGAGCCTCCCACTCTTCGAGAGATTGGCTCAACAAAAAGTCAAAACAACTATTAAACTTCAACTTACATAGAGCTATTAATTGCGGCGGCGTACACCTATCTTCACCTTGGGCCCCTTCTTGACGAACTCCACCTCAATGCTGAAGGCGTCTTCGGGTATAGAACCGATCTCAAGGCTGAGACTCAAAGTGTCGCTCATGATCGTCTGGCGGTGAATCTCTATGGCTTTGGCTAAATCATCCCAGAGGCCGTCCAACCAAAGATCTATGCGATCATTGATTTGGAAATCGGAAGTCTTGCGCAATTCTTGGATGTTGCGTACCAGATCGCGAGCTAAACCTTCAAAGCGCAATTCTTCAGTTATGACTGTAGAGACGGCGGCCACAATACCACCTTCTACGGAAGCGGCGTAGCCTTCGGGGGACTTTACCTCGATCAAGAGATCACTGGGGGTGATCACTACCTCTGTATCTTTGATATTTAAAGTTACATCCTGTCCATCTAAAGCTTTCAAGGCTATCTCTTTAGCGTTAGGACCAGATAATT
This sequence comes from bacterium, assembly GCA_017444165.1. Classification (GTDB taxonomy): domain Bacteria; phylum Vulcanimicrobiota; class Xenobia; order Xenobiales; family Xenobiaceae; genus RGIG3641. Next base: position 2,092 of record JAFSXH010000100.1, read on the forward strand.
CTTGGCGGATACCACCTAACAACTTGCCATATTTAGGACCCAATGTCGGTAAATTGGGCTTGACGATGTAGTCTAAGAAGTTCTGTTGACTGTCCAAGTAGTTGATCTTCTTGACGTTGAGCTCGTCCAAAATGTATTGGCGGAAACGCTCCACACTCTGGCGATCACTCTCCAGGGCTAAACCGATAATCAGCTCTGACAATGGTTGGCGCACCTTCTGTTTAGAAGCCACGCGAGCGGAACGACCTACAGAAATAACCTGCAAGGCAATATTTCCATCGTGGAGCAGCTGCTCATCACAAAGGGTAGAGTCGAATGTGGGCCAATCGCTCAAATGTACACTCTTAGGGGCTTGAGGATCGATGGAGGCGACTAAGTTTCTCCACATGGCCTCGGCTATGAAGGGAGTAAAAGGAGCGTGCAGTTTAGCTAAATTGACTAAGCAATCATAAAGCACCTTATAAGCGGCTCCATCATTCTCCCAGAAGCGTCTCCTGTTGAGGCGCACATACCAATTGGAGAGAGTGTCGACAAAACTCTCTAAGGTCTTTGAGGCTTTGGTGAGTTCATAAATATCTAAATAATCCGTCACCTCTTTGATAACCACTTGCAACTTAGCCATAATCCAGCGATCTAAGTTGGTGTAGAGCTTAGGATCAACTTCAGCTTGAAGATCTACCTCGGAAACGTTGGCATTCATCAAGAAGAACTGCCAAGTATTCCATAAGGTACTCAAATGCTTAGAGGCCTCCGCCACTAAATCTATCGAGAAGCGACGGCTGAGTTCTGGGGGCGCAGAGGTATAGAGGTACCAGCGAATAGCGTCAGCTCCC
>JAFSXH010000101.1 GCA_017444165.1 bacterium
CACGATATGGAAGATTTGGGCGATCTGGCTGGTTATGCTCCTGGTCGCAAGAGGAGCAAATTGTTAGGTTGGAGGTCTCTGCGTCTGAGCAGGATCTTGGCTGAAGGGATGGCTGTGACGATAGAACCTGGTATCTACTTTATTCCTGAGCTGTTAGAGCAGAGAGAATTTGCAGAGATCGTCTCAAAATATATTGACAGAGAGGCCTTCTCTAAGTTTGCCTCTGTGCACGGAGTGCGTATAGAGCGCGATTACTTTATTACCTCTAGCGGTTGCGAGTGTTTAACTGAGGGTATGCCGACTGAGATCTCTGAAGTTGAGGATTTTATGCATGGAAGATAAGAAGAAACATCTTGTTCTGCGCAGTTACGAGAAGAGGGCGGTTCACATTCCCAGTGGCCGTTACCTGACGCAAAAACTTAACAGTCAAGGGAATCCTTTTGTTGTCTTTTGTACTAACGAATTTTGTCCAGCTTACATCTATGGAGAGAACGCACTGCCTTATTGGTCGGAGGATTGTTCGATCCATTTAGGTGTTTTGCGCTGTCCTGATTGCGGAGCTCCCGTAGTTAGACCAGATTCTCCATTAGATAAATAGTGAGAGGTGAAAGATGAGAGTAGTGATAGTAGGTGGAGGGCCAGCAGGTTACGTGGCGGCCATACGGGCTTCGCAATTAGGTTTAAATGTTACCCTAATCGAAGAGGATAAATATTTAGGGGGAACTTGCCTCCATCGTGGCTGCATACCTACCAAAGTCCTCTTGCACAGTGCCTCTCTTCTGCGAGCTGTCAAGGTTTCTAAAGAGTTTGGCTTGACTGGAGTGAACGATCCTAGCTTAGATTTAACCAAAGTGCAGGAGCGCAAGCGTTCGGTGGTGCGCAAGTTGGCTCTGGGCATTGAGGGGTTGATGAAGAAGAGGGGGGTGGAGGTTATTCATGGGCGAGCGCGTCTGTGTGGGCTTCACAAACTCGAAGTTGATGGCTCTGTTTACGAGTTTGACAAGATTATTTTGGCTACTGGTTCAAGGGCGGCCGCTCCAGCCGTGTTTGGAGTTGATGGAGAGCAGGTAGTCACTTCCGATCACCTGCTCAACTTAGAGAAGATTCCTCAGTCTATGATTGTTGTAGGAGCGGGAGCGGTAGGCATGGAGTTAGCCTCTTTCTACTCCACTTTGGGAACTAAGATAACTATTGTCGATATGGCTGATCGCCTCTTGCCACTTGAGGATGAAGAGATCTCCGCTGAGATGCAGAGGGTCTGTCGCAAGAGCGGCTGGAAGACCTATCTGGGAGTCAAGATCAACAAGGTTGAAAAGGGCGATGAGGTCACTCTCTATGGTGAAAATTTAGATCCCGAAGGTATTAAAGCGGAGATCCTTTTAGTGGCGGCGGGACGCAGGGCCAACTTGGAAGATCTCGGTTTAGAGAGTGTCGGTTTACAAGTCAATCGTCAGGGGCGTTTAGAGGTTGATTCGTTCTATCGCACGGCGGTGGAAGATATTTATGCTGTTGGCGATATTATACCTAGCCCACAATTGGCCCATATGGCTTCTCATGAGGCAATACTGGCCGTTGAACATATAGCTGGTTTGCGTAAAGAGGCGGAAGAGAGTTGTTTCTGCCCAGCGGCTACTTACTCTTATCCAGAAGTGGCTAGTGTGGGTTTGACAGAGGCTGAGGCTAAAAAGCGCGGGCTCGATATTGTTGTCGGTAAGTTCCCCCTGGCGGCTCTGGGCAAAGCGGCCATTTTAGGAGAGAGTGCTGGCTTTTACAAAGTTGTAGCTCGTGCTGAAGATCATCTGCTTTTGGGTGTTCATATTATTGGAGTTCAGGCTAGTGAGCTTATCTCTGAGGCGACTATTGCTCTAAAGAAGAAGGCTACTTTAGAGGATTTGGCCGCTACAATCCACGCCCATCCAGCTCTGGCCGAATCTTGTCATGAGGCGGTAGAGCACGCTTTGGGTACTCCACTCAACTTCATGCCCAGGGAATCAAGGAAGTAGGAAAGTTTTGCAGATTTCTCTCTCTGAAGATCAAAGAAGGGCCATGTGGGCCGAGCCGCCTTGTGAGATTCCCTATCCTAACGAGGATGGATGGAAGATCAATTTGAGTAAGCCTGATTGGCTCAAGGTTCGTCTGCAGACCAATCTAGATTACAGTCGCGTTAAGAAGATCTTAGCTGAAGGTTCTCTGCATACCGTGTGCAGAGAGGCTCAGTGTCCCAATTCTTCCGAGTGTTGGAGTTTGGGGACAGCCACTTTTATTATCATGGGCGATATATGTACCCGCTCTTGTGCTTACTGTGCGGTCAAGAAGGGCCATCCTCTCCCTTTGGATGATGATGAGCCTGATAGGGTGGCTGAGGCTGTAGCTAAATTGAAGTTAGACTACGCAGTTATAACTTCGGTAGATCGCGATGATCTGCCCGATGGTGGAGCAGAGCACTTTGCCAAAGTGGTAGAGAGGGTCAAGGAGCGCAATGATGGTGTAAAGGTTGAGGTCTTGATTCCTGATTTTGCTGGCGATAAAGATAGCTTAGGCAGGCTCTTGCGTTCTAACCCTGACGTTCTCAACCATAATACTGAGACTGTGCCGCGCCTCTATAAGCGTCTGCGCTCAAAGGGTATTTATGTTCGCTGTTTGGAGTTGTTGCGCAGGTCCAAAGAGATGACCGATGGCAAGATGATCACTAAATCGGGACTTATGGTCGGTTTAGGGGAGAGCAACGCTGAAGTTATAGAAGTTATGGATGATCTTCGTAAGGTAGGGGTAGATATTTTGACCATTGGTCAGTATTTGCGCCCCAGTTTGAAGAATGTTCCAGTAATGAAGTATAGAACTTTAGAAGAGTTTCAATTCTATGTTGAGGAAGGATTGAAGAGAGGTTTTAAATTCGTAGAGTCAGCTCCGTTGGTGCGCTCTTCTTATAGAGCTAAGACTCACGTAGAGTCACTTTTGGGAAAGGATTACAAATAAATGTTTCAAGGCTTAAAAGCGATGTTTAAGCGCGGTGGTTCGCAGAATAACAAGTACGATGTCGATGAGATCGGCCTGCATGTTGTTAATGACTCCGCAGATGTTTACACCTTCTATTTTGGTAACGATACACGCCCAATGTTCTCTCTGCGTGGTCTCTCTCTTAGCGAACCGACTAAAGAGGTTTCTAACTATAACGGACACGCCACTCAAGTTGTCAAGTTTGGGAGAA
>JAFSXH010000102.1 GCA_017444165.1 bacterium
AAGAGATAGTTTAGGTAAAGACTGCGCAGTTATTCTAGTGACGAGGGGACACAAACATGATGAAGAGTGTCTGCGCTCTCTCATAGATGTAGAGTTGGGTTATCTGGGCATGATCGGCAGTAAGAGGCGAACTATCTTAGTAGAAAAACGCCTGTTAGATGAGGGCGTAGATCCTACGTGGGTAGAGAAGATCCACGCTCCCATAGGTTTGGACACTGGCGGAGACACACCTGAAGAGATAGCAGTCTCTATAATGGCTGAAGTCAATAGCGTCTTTTACAATACCATTGCCCAAAAAGTGAGCCTCAGTCGTCGGCGAGTTACAGACGATCAGGCCAACTGCTGAGAGTCTGTACTATCCTATTTTGAGTATTTACAGCATTCCAAATGGTTGTATCATTGAGTATGATCGAGAAGGCTAACTCTTGTCCTGCGGCAGTCATAACATAACCTGAGAGCGAAGAATCATTGGCGAGTGTACCAGTTTTGGCACGCACATCCACGCCTCCCAACCGTCCTCTCAAAGTGCCTCTTCCACTGTGGGGGAGGCTCTCTTTGTACCAACTGCGATAAATACTGCGATCCATAGTTCTTAAAATGCTAACTAATTGACGCGGCGATATGCGATCTAAAGGAGATAGGCCACTGCCATCTACCATATTTATACCTTGCCAATTGATATTGTTAGCACTCATAAACTCTTTGCAGGCTTGAAAACCACTTTGAGCTGTGCCTTGACCAGCTGTAAGTCTGCCTACCGTTTTATAGAGATGTTCAGCAAAAAGATTATCGCTCTCATGGTTTATCTCATGAACAATCTCACTGACTGGAGGAGAATAGTGAGTAGCGTAAAGTCGCAGTGATTCTACTGTGGCTGCTTCCCCACCGCTGCTAACCAAACGCACTTTACCCTTCACAGTAATATGGTTTCTATCGAGCAGTTCTTTGAACACGCCAATGGCAAAGAGCGGAGGATCTTCCACGCAAAGCTGATTGCGCACGTTACTGGTGTAAGTGCCATGTACCTCTACAGTGTTACTCCCTTTGGGCCTTTCTACATGTGGATTTTCATCACTATTTATAAATTTAATGCCCATCGTGGGACAGGGGGGATTAAATTTAGCACTCCCTGGTTCGAGGACTATTTCAACCATATTTCCATTGAAAGATAGACCTCCAACAGGCGCAGAGTAAGCATCTAAACGATACTCATCTTTCCAGCCCTGGGGAAGAAATTCACGATTAAAAGCAGAGTCATCTGCTACAAGATCGCCTTCTATAGTATTTACACCCGCTTCTTTTAATTTATCTATAAAATATTTATAAGGAGCCGTATTGGGATCATCATAAGGTGGAGTTGTTGTAGGATCTCCCCCACCTCTAAGATACAAATTTCCCTTAATTACCCCATACTCATCAGGTGAAGGAGCACGCAATTCCGTCCTCAATCTGTAATAAGGACCCAGCATACTGAGAGCTGTCGCCGTAGTAACTATTTTAAGGTTAGAGGCAGGAACCATCGCCTGGCCGCCATCCTGCGAAAAAATTATACGTCCATTATCCAGAGATTCTACATAAATACTCACCTTGGTCTTCTCAATATTTTGAGCTTCGCTGGCGATACTTCCTAATCGAATCTTTAGGGAATTTATGGAATCATCGGTAGCTAGAGTGTGAAAATTAGAGGAAGTATAGGAGAGATACAAAGTAAGCACAGTAAAGGTTACTATTGCTGATTTTCTTATATTCATGGCACTTTACCAAAAAAAATGGCCTTCTCCCTAGAGAGAAGGCCACAGACTAATTATATCTAGGAGAGATAACTATCTTCTCCTTCCGTGGCTATGTCCTCTTTCTGCTCTATTAGAATCTTGAGAATTTTCTCTAGATCTCGTACTACTCCCATGACTATTGCGTGGAGCTCCATGATAACTGCCACTACCTGAACTAGGCCTGTGGTAACTGCTGTTACTGTTACTTGAATTGCCAAAACTTGAACCATGGTGAGAAGGTCTCTGATAACTGCCGTTATCCGAACTAGGTCTGTGGTAACTGCTGTTACTGTTACCTGAATTGCTAAAACTTGAACCATGGTGAGAATGTCTCTGATAACTGCCGTTATCCGAACTAGGTCTGTGGTAACTGCTGTTACTGTTACCTGAATTGGTAAAACTTGAACCATGGTTAGAAGGTCTCTGATAACTGCCGTTATCCGAACTAGGTCTGTGGTAACTGCTGTTACTGTTACCTGAATTAGTAAAACTTGAACCATGGTTAGAAGGTCTCTGATAACTGCCGTTATCCGAACTAGGTCTGTGGTAACTGCTGTTACTGTTACCTGAATTGGTAAAACTTGAACCCTGGTGAGAATGTCTCTGATAACTGCTGTTATCCGAACTAGGTCTATGGTGACTGCTACTATTGTTATCTGAATTGGTAAAACTTGAACCCTGGTGAGAAGGTCTCTGGTAAGAAGGCCCGCCATGATTGTGATTATTATTAAAGTTGCTATCTACATTACGTACATAGCCTCCATTACTTCCACCACGTCCATTGTGACCTTGTATGTGAAAACCAGATCCAGTCCCTCTATCATAATGCGTTTGGCGATGAGTGTCAGAATTGGGGTTGCGATAAGTGGTATCATTATGGCTATGATGATTTCTGTCTAAATTATGCCTGTCACCCCTATTGTGATTCGAATTGTAGTACGGATTACCATTGCTGTGATAGTGATTGTGTACATTAAAGTTCATATTATAATTATTATGATGATGAGAACTACGATCACCATCATGATAAACAGGGCGACGATGGATATAAGGTTTGTGAATGCGTTCACGATCGCGCGATCCACCGTAATCGTGCCTATTATGATAATTATAATGCCTTATAGTAGGGCGATAGTGATGATAATCACGGGGAGGCGGGGGTAAAGGCCTATAATCGTGGTGATAATCGCGATAAGTTCTGTAATAACTCCAAGGATACCAACCATTATTCCAATATCTATAGTAACCATAACCAGGGCCCCACCAGAAGCGTCGCCCATACCAGTCCCAGCTACTACCATAGAAAATTTCGTTTAGTAAGGTATAAGTTCCCCAAGTAATGACAGCATTAACAATAGTATCGCCTACATCATTCCTCGGAGCTTCGTAGTTATTATATACATTTACTATGTTTCTGTCGCGATAAATAGCGGCCGCATCGTATTGGGGAACAACTATGGCCTGAGGATTAGCAGGATTGATATAGATATAATTATCCTCTTCACTGATAACTACATCACTATTAGTCTTTAGTACCCCATAATTTTTGGCCTTATGGCGCAAACTCTGAATGGCGTCGTACATTTCAGAATTCTTGTTGGTAAATATATCTCCCAATCTGTACGTCCAATCCATATCCAAAGCCATCTTGGCAAGAACATCTGGAGTTACCAAAAGGGAGGCAACGCTCTTATCCCAACTCTTTTCTATAACAATATTTTTAGCTTGTTGATCCGTATATTCAGGATTTTCCTGCGACCAATTATAAGCTTCGGTAATCTGTTCAGGATAAGTGGAAGCGATAAGTACATTTCCCAATAAAGAGTCTGGATACAAAGCTATAGGAGCCAGATCTCTCTCAACCGCACTCAAAGTGGATGAATCGGCCCGCGCCTGCAAAGGTATAATAAAACTAACTATGAACGCTAGAAGTAAAATAGTATTTCTAAGTCTATTAACCATTCAAACACCTCCTTAAATTAATTTTCTACGTTTAACGTCGAATGTTGCAAAACGTTGCATGCATTCCTTTATTTTTTAAAGAGAGATAAAATTACACTGAAACAACTTACAACACTATAATAAAAGAGACACATGCCTGCATGTTTACATTACAAAAAGCACGTGTCTCTTTCATTTGCGAAAAAATATAAACTAATTTTCTTTCTTTTCCTCAATCTTAGCTGGTTTCTCACCCTCAACCCGAACCTTAATAGGTTCAACCTTCTCTTCAGGAACAACCTTACTCACCAATACATTGAGTACATCATTGTATTTAGCAAATCCTGAACTGGGCTGTCCGAAGGTAAAAGTACGAGCTACTTCAGAGAATTTTTCCATAGTAAGCGACAAATTTTCACTTTCAGGAGCTGTCCCTAAAAGGACGTAACCGCAAGATGGCTCCTCTTTATCATTGACGAAAAACCACGCCTTGCAACGAACCTTAACTCCCTCTCTCTCTTGATTAAAACTTGCACAAGGGATACCGCCATCTTGGCTCTCTTCGATCTGCCCACTAACCTCTTTACTCAACTCCTCAACTTGCTGTTGACGGAATATTTCAGATGTGGAAACATCTTTACTCAAAGTAGATTTGGTAAGCGTCATATTGCTGCGCACCCCATCCTCTAACGGAGCAAGCACCACAACCACAGAATCACCGATATTGCGCCTAATTTCCCAAAACCTATCTTCACCAGATAGATTTTCAGAACGCTCAATCATAGGAACCGTGAAAGAGATTCCATCTTCATGAAAGCGACCTATCTGGCCACTGAAATGGGTGACTTGGGAACCAGCACAACCAGCAATTCCACTCGAGGCAAGAGCCAACAAGGAACAGATCGCCAAACGGCGGCATATATTAAAAGACATCTTCCACCGAATTACCAGCGATTATAAACGGCGCAAATACTCACCGCTACGAGTATCGATCTGAATCTTCGTGCCGATCTCAACAAAGAGAGGAACATTGACAGTAGCCCCAGTTTCAACCGTAGCGGGCTTAGTAGCACCTGTAGCGGTATCACCTTTGAAACCAGGCTCAGTCTCAGTAACGACCAATTCAACAAAGTTGGGGATCTCAATACCAATAGGGTTGTCCTCATAAAGAGAGACATCTACTTCCATACCATCTTTGAGCCATTGCTTATCCTTGCCCAACATAACCTCGTTGATGGCCATATCTTCGTAACTTTCCATATCCATAAAGTGATACATATCACCATCAGAGTAGGTATACTGCATTTTGCGACGCTCTATATGAGCTCTCTCAATCTTTTCACCGCCTCGGAAGGTCTTCTCAATAACGAAACCGGTCTTAATATTTTTAATCTTAGAGCGCACAAAGGCCGCACCTTTACCAGGCTTTACATGCAAGAACTCTACAATTTGGTAGAGTTCTCCGTCGATCTTAACGGTTAAACCGGTACGAAAATCGTTTACTGAGATCATAAATTTCCTCCGCTAAATACTAACTTTTACAAAAACTGGCGAATTCTGTTCTAACCTATGGAGTAAAAACCTGCCAATCTAATTTCACATTGAGAGAGCGCACTAACTGAGGTTTGCCCATATCAACCCTATACAGATCTTCCACCTCAACTAGACGTTTCTCACCAGATTTTACTATTCCCAAACTAATATCTTTGCGCAAAGCTACATCACCATTCGTATCATTAATGGTTAAATGAGCCACTACCCCACTGGCATCAGCCTCACTATTGTTGTAAATAGTTGCCTGCATCTTAATTTTACCATTGATATTATCTATCTGCACAGGACCAGCAACATAACTCAATACAGCTCGGCGAGGTTTAACATCCACCTTTTTCTGCTCTGGAGACCTATCTTCAGCTTTACCTGCCTCTGGTACAGTACCTTTTATCTCAGTTTTAGGGGCAGAAACCTTAGTTTTTGGTTTAGAAACATTAGCCTTTGGGGCAGGTTGTTCATCAAATTCACTAGGATAGAATCCTTCTCTGGCAATTTTGCGCCTCTCAGTTTTATGCTCCTTTTTTGCTGAAGCATCACTTTGGGTAGCTTTAGCTTGGCGCAACTCCTCTAATTTCTTCTGTCGAGTAGCTAGTTTATCGGCACGCCTTTTAGCTAAGATCTTTTCAGCTTCTCTAACTTTGGCTTCTTTTTCATCCTGAAGCTGTTGAGCGACTAAATTATCTTCATAAGTTATACTGCGAGGTTGAATAATATCGATAATTCCAGTTTGAGAATTTTGCTGAATAGTGAAACCTAAACATTGAGCCAACCAATAAACTGGAACCCAAACTTCATTCTCGTATTCGAGACCACGCACAGCAAAAACCGTACTGGTAAATTCAGCTTCAAAAACAGGAGATTTAAGCTCAAGCCCCGTGGATTTGCTGGGTGTTTTACTAAAAATAACCTTGCCATCTTCATTCACAGACCAATAAATCTGCAAAAGTTGCAAGTAACTCTCCATAGGAGCATAAAGAGTACCTTCCATTTGCACGAGCCTATCTAAAGGTTTATTGCGCACAAAGATCTCCTCCGCACTGACATCACTATTGCTCAAAAGCAAAAAAAGGCAGAGAATAAAGCTAAAAACACCCCTAAATATGCGCATAATTTACCTGTCAAAGATATGCTTAGTCATGCGAGCGTTCAAAATAGTCTTCTGAGCTTCGTAAACCTTCTTAGTAGCATCGATTTTAGAGCGCAACTCATCGATCTCACCCTGCTTATCTTTGATATCCTCTTGCAACTCTCTGTCTTTAACAATCTCCCCTTCAGAGACTTGCTTATGTTTCAAACTGTCAGCCGCTTTGCGCATCCATCCTTCAATAACGCCTACGGGAATGCCCAACTCAGCGGCTAAAGATTCTTCTTTCTCACCAGCTAAACAGCGTACCACCACAGCAGCACGATCTTCATCAGTAAAATTAGCAATATCAGCCATATCTATTTTCTCCACATCTGTGAAAATTTACGGGAACAATAATACAAGAAAATTGACGAAAAAAAAAGAGCCTCGCCAGCGAGACTCCTGGTGGGTCGGGAGGGACTCGAACCCTCGACCCTCGGAGTAAAAGTCAGATGCTCTTCCACTGAGCTACCGACCCACTCAAACATATGGGGTGGATAGTGGGACTCGAACCCACGACCTCCGGTTCCACAGACCGGCGCTCTAACCAACTGAGCTATATCCACCATCAACATGGTACACCCAGAAGGAATCGAACCTTCGACCCACTGCTTAGAAGGCAGTTGCTCTATCCCCTGAGCTATGGGTGCTTATTCTCCAGGCACACATCTGGTCGGAGCGGCCGGATTCGAACCGGCGACCCCATGCTCCCAAAGCATGTGCGCTATCCAGGCTGCGCTACGCTCCGCCACAACCCTCTGGGCAGGGGAATTATAGGCACTAAATTTGCCTTTGTCAACTAGGAAAGTTTTCTCATTGTTCATTTAACATATAAACAATTCGGATCGAATCTAAGCGGGCGTTGGCTTCAGTTATGGCTTTACAAACTTCGTCGCGGAGCTTGATCTGATTTTCAATGTCTTCCTTTTTGATAGAATCGTTGTATTTGGAGAGTTCTGACAAACGATCTATTTCGTCTTTTAACAATTTTTCAGCCTTAAGTCTAGCTTTGTCCCTTAAGCTCTGTGTTATCGTTTGTACAAAATTAGAAGCCTTTTCAGTCGTCGATTCCACTCTGGAACCTATCATACCCCACAGCTCTGTGACATCTTTAGATTTTAACTTATCTAAAGAGCGATTAGCAGGCAATTCTCCCTTGTAGAGAGTGCCATTTAACAGACAATTGATCTTCAGAGGAGTCGGGGCTAAATAACGACCTAATTCTAAGCGATCACTGCCCGTGGCTTCCAGTATGAAGAGATATTGAAGCAAAGTGCCTCGCTGTGGAGCTTTTTTCCAAATTACCACTGAGGCACTCCCCTCAGTTCCGTCAACCATATAAGAGAGTATCTCTTTCACTATAGGATGACTGCCATTTATATATTCTACTTCTTCACGCTCTAGAGCTAATTGACGATCAAAAGTAGCTAACATACCATCTTCGTACATGCGTGAAAGAGATTCCATCTGCATATTTTTAGAAGGTGCAAAGTGGTAAAGATGAGGAACGTCTTGCTCTTCAACATCAACACCAAAACGTTCCAACAGTCTCACGACAGTCTTTTCCAAATATAGAGGATCTATCTCTTTTTCAACGAGTTCTTTTAATTGAGTTCCCACTTTCTCATTAAAAGAATTCATATCCACTAAACAATCCACACTGGCTTCAGCATTTTCACGATACTCTTTAGCCCAAATACAAGATTGACGAATAATCTTAGTGAACTCAGACACGTTTAAAGATTCTTCCAATTTAATCTTGTCAAAAATCTCTTCACCACCAACCACAGGTCCGTTGAAAGAACCTAGCATTTTGTGCCAATAAAAGAGGCGTTCTTCTTTACCACCTTTGAAGTACATAACGTAAAGATCAACAGGCTGAAATTGACCTATACGATCTAGACGACCGATGCGCTGTTCAATCGTATCTGGATGCATGGGTATATCCCAAAAGATGAGTGTATGAGCCTTTTGGAAGTTACGTCCTTCGCTACCTATCTCACTGCACAAAAGGAGATCAGCTCCTTGAGGATCACTGAACCATACAGCTTGCTTATCACGCTCAAAAACGGTCAAACCTTCATGAAATACTGCCGAATATATACCAAATAGCTCACGCAAACGCTCACTCAAAGCGGCCACTAATTTCATGCTGTGAGCGATGAGAACGACCTTTTCACCAGGGTGAGTAGCCATATAAGAGACGATCCATAGAATGCGCGGATCCTGCCCCTTCTGCTGTTCGTTCAACTCTTTTAGACCAGGGAAATCGTTCTCTGCTCCGTTGCGCGACAGTGGTACAGCATGGAGATTGCGACCACAAAAAAGCTCTTGTAGACGTGAACGGCGGTTACGGAAAAAGATGCGACCTGGACCATGACGATCTATCATAGCCTCTAAAAGAGATTGATTATCTTCAATTTTAGCAATACTCTCATCATCTTTATAAAGTTCTTTAGCCTCTTCTAAGGCCTCCTCACCAGCTTGGAGACGATGCGCCAGATCGGCGGTATGTTTCCAATTCTCGCGCTCTTTTACGTAACTCTCATAATCGACAAAACGCTCAGGATCGACCAGACGCAAAAGACCGAACTCTGTACGTTCGCCACCGCGCGAAGGAGTAGCCGTCAATAAAAGTACGCTCTTAGAACGCTCTGCCAGCCCCCTGATGGCCTCGTAAGCCTTTTGACCTTCACGCAAATGGTGAGCTTCATCGACAATCAAAAGATCCCAATCGTATTCATAAGCCTTCTTTAAAAGTCCACCCTTCAAAGCAGTCCAGGGCGTTATAGCTCGGCGTGAATCAAAATAAGGATTATCCTCTTCTTCAAGAGCCTCAGAACCGACAACTCTGAATATCTCATTGAAACGACGGGCCATCTCCGCCAACCATTGGTGAGTCAAACTGTCTGGCAAAACAATCAAAACTCTCGAAGCCCTGCCCGAAGCCTTTAGATAACTAAAGATCATACCAGCCTCAATGGTCTTACCCAAACCAACTTCATCAGATAACAACACGCGAGGAGCGAACATAGAACAAACTTTATTAGTTACGTAAAGTTGATGGGGCAAGAGAGTAACTCTGGAAGCTCCCAAAAAATAAGCTCTGGAACTCAGCATTTTAGCCCGCAAATTATGAGCCTCCAAGCGCAGATCCATATCCCCCACTTGTCCAATATTGCCATAGCGCATACGCCCCAAAGAACTAGCTAGAGGAACCTTATCCTCCAGATCGCCTTCGTGCATAGATCTCCCATCGCCCCAATAAGTGACGATCCCCTCTTCCTCTTCAATGCGCTCAATACGAAGATGCTCCCCCGCACGATTAGTAGCAACTTGACCGACCCCCAGCACAATACGCCGCAGAGGAGCGGTATTCAAACGATAAATACACCTCTCTTCCTTCATAGGGAAGTAAACTTCAATGAGACGATCATCGGGAATATCGATCACAATCCCCAACCCTAACTGAGGATCAGACTCATTAATAATTCTCTGCCCCACAACAAACGACATAACTAACAACCTACACCTTATGGATCAAAATGGACGGCAGGTTAACCACAAATTAAACTCAGTATCCTGCGAAAGCAAATTATTGCTCAACTGCACTGCACAATTAGAAATTAGAAATTAAAAATTATCAATTGGCAATTAGCAATTGAGGAGAACCCAAAAGGACACAACTTCAGACACGGCACACAAGGCTTACAACATAAACTTACAGCCTGAATAAGCTAAAATCAGAACTGTACGAACTGTCGTAGAGGAGACAGTCAGTTTTTTCGATCTAGCCCGTGCGAACGAAGTGAGCAACCCCGACGAAAAAAGCTGACGCTCCAGAAACTGCTAAGCGAAATACAACAAGAATGAAGATCTGTCCCAAACTGCAGAAACATTGACTTTGAATAGCAGTTGTGACTTTTCGGGGAGCCGACCTCTCGGAGCGAAGCGTAGAGCGGGAGGTTCAACAAAAAGGTCACAACTGCCCTACACAAACACAACATATCAGGCTTACAACGTAAAAACGCACAGGACACAACTTCAGACACGGCACACAAGGCTTACAACATAAACCGTAAGAACTACCTCCCTGCAAGTTAAACTAACAACCCAGACTTGACGTATACTCTCACTTTACCATCCTCTAAACGCACATCAGATTTAACTTTGAATACGTCTTTGATAAAATCCTCATCTATAACTTTATCAGGCTCACCATCGCGCACAATTTTACCATTGTGCAAAACCAATAGACGGGAGCAGTATTGACTTGCTAAATTTAAATCATGGAGTATGAGCATCACCGTTAAGCCGTTGTCACGATGCAGAGAAGTTAAAAGGTCCATCAACTCAATTTGAAAATTTATATCCAAATGAGAGGTCGGCTCATCCAATAGGAGTAATTCAGCTTCTTGGGCTAATGCTTGGGCAATACAAACCCTCTGCACCTCTCCACCAGAGAGTTCAAAGATCTTCCGTTTAGCTAAATGAGCAACCGAAGTTTTTTCCATGCAATCGGCAATTATTTTTTCATTTTGACAATTATTACCCCAAGCGTAACGCCCCATAGCCACTATTTCATAACACGTAAAAGGCAACCAGATTGAATAATCTTGAGGCAGAAAAGCAACTTTCTTAGCTCGCTCCCGCACTTTTAATTTAAAAATATCTTCACCTTGCAAAAATATTTGGCCACTTTGCGGCTTTAAAAGACCACTAGACAGACGCAAAAGCGTGGATTTTCCTGTACCATTCGGTCCTAAAATACCTATAAATTCATTTTTATCTACTTCCAAATTTAAATCATTAAATATATTTGAAAATTTGTATTTAAAACTTATATGGCGCAAAGATAACATGTCTAATCTTTCCTCTTACTTATCCAAAAGAAAAATGGCGCGCCCAACATAGCTGTTAAAATACCTACAGGCAACTCTTGGGGAGACAAAATAACCCTAGCCACAGTATCTGATAAGATCAAAAAAATGGCTCCATTTATAGCTACCATAGGCAATAGTAATCGATGATCAGGGCCAACAATTAAACGAGTAATGTGAGGAACAATCAAACCGACAAATCCTATCATCCCCGTTGCAGCCACACTAGAGGCTGTAACTAAAGCACAAGCCAAAATAACCCAGATTTTGATTCGCTCAACATTGACTCCTAACGATTGAGCTTTCTCTTCTCCCATTCCTAAGATATTTAGATCGGAAGCACAACTTAACAAGATAATCACACCAACTATAAAATGTGGCAGACTCATTAACAAAGATTGCCAATTAGCCATAGCGAGAGAACCTACCATCCACAAAACTACTCGATGAGTATCCTCACGCGCAAAGACTAACAAGAAACTTACTAAAGATCCTACAAATGATCCGACTATCACTCCTGATAACAGAAAATTTTCTATAGGCAACTTGTTGCCAATTTTTGCTAATTTATAAACGGCCAACATAGCCACAACAGCCCCACAAAAGGCCATTAAATAAACTGAAGATAAAAAAGGAAAAATATCAGGAACATGAGCAACTATGGCTATGGTTGCCCCTAGAGAAGCACCAGCCGACGTACCAATAATGTAAGGATCGGCTAGAGGATTGCGCAAAATCCCCTGTAGTCCGCCTCCAGCCAATGATAGAGATGCTCCAACCATTACAGCTAATAAAATTCGCGGCAATCGGAGATCAAAAAGAATAATCTTGCTCGACATTTTCAAAGACTCTGGAGAGATTACAGCCAGTAATAAATCGTCCAAAGGTAAATTTACAGAACCCAAAGACAGGGCAACCATTATTGCCACAATTAATATGAATATAGCAAAGATAAATTTAATCCTCAAAGACAACCTCACTAAATTTTTGCATTTTGTAAGCTCCCTCCAAAGCCCTTAAAGTCGGACGCTGCAAGACACCACTCGGTAAATTGCAGACTCGCTCCAATTTTACAGCTTGAAGATCTCGCCAACCTTGCGACTGCAAAATTTGTGGAGAAACATCATAAGTAAAATAGATTAGATCTGGATCTCTGCGCAAAAGATCTTCCATAGAGATAAGAGGATAAGGTTCGGAAAGATCATCATAACAATTTTTTAATCCCGCTAAATTTATGAGATCATTTATAAATGAATTATTTCCCACTGTCATAAGCGGATCGTGCCAAATAACTATTAACGCACTCTTATGATAGTGTATTTTGTTCCTACTCAACTTTTCTAATAGCTCTTTATAATGTCTTTGAGCAATTTTAGCCCCTTCTTCACAATTTAAATATTTTCCTAAAACTTCCAAATTACAATATAGATCATTTAAATTAGATTGTTGCAAAGCCAAAGTAGGTAAATGAATTTCTTGTAAACGATCTTGAATATTTGAAGATAAAAAATTTTTATCATAGATCACTAAATCTGGTTCCAAAGAGACGATCAATTCTAAATTGGGATACATATCACCAACTTTGGCAATTTTGCCAACTTCTGGAGGATAATCATCATTATCAGTAACGCCGACAACACATCGACCCGCTCCGATAGAAAAGATGGTCTCGGTCAAACTCGGAGTTAAACTGACAATTCTCAAAGGTAATTCATTTTTTTGAGTTACAGAAGAGTGATTACATCCCATCAGCGAACATATAATTATTACCAACAGAATAAGCCGATGCACACAAAATCTTTCTGCATATATTTACCCTCCTTCCTCCTTTATCGCTCCTCATCCATAGTAAAGGAACGCAGAAGCAGTTGTAGAAGGCGCGGGGCCTTGCGTAAATCTTCTTTTTATAGGTCTTTAAAATATGACAGAGGAATTATCGGCGAGAGAGATCTCGCGCATGTATCGCGACTACATAAATCCTGACTTAGCTAGGGTTATGCGTATCACGGGCTTAGGTTCGGTTGAAGATCACGCCCAAGGTTGCTGGGTGTGGGATAACAACGGACAAAAATATTTAGATATGGCTGGTGGATACGGCGTTTTCTGTGTTGGCCACTCTCATCCCCATGTCATTGAGGCCATAGAAAAACAACTGAAAAAAATCTCTCTATCCTCAAAATTATTCTTTACCGAAGCTCAGGCTAAACTGGCCAAAAAATTGGCAGAAATTACCCCTGGAGATCTTCAGTATACCTTTTTTTGCAACAGCGGGACTGAAGCCGTTGAAGGAGCTCTAAAAATAGCTCGTCTAGTTACTAATCGCATTACCTTTGTAGCTATGAACAACGCCTTTCACGGAAAGTCTACAGGCGGTTTAGCCGTTTCTGGCCGTCCCAATTATCGCGTACCTTTCGAACCTTTGATGCCTGAGGTGCGTCACATACCCTTCGGAGATATAAAGGCCTTGGAAGAGGCCGTGGATGACACTGTGGCGGCAGTTATAGTAGAACCAGTACAGGGTGAGGGCGGCATTCACGTTGCTCCTGAAGGTTACTTACAAGCTATTCGCCGTGTCTGTGATGAGCATTCAACCTTATTTATTGCCGATGAGGTACAGACTGGTTTTGGACGCACGGGCAAGATGTTTGCCGTTGAACACTGGAATGTCTGTCCAGATATACTCTTAGTGGCTAAGGCCCTGAGTGGCGGAGTTATTCCCATTGGTGCTTTTATAGGCACTCCCAAGGTTTGGTCGGCTTTTAAGGGCAGACCTCTGATCCATACATCGACATTTGGTGGCAGTCCGTTAGCTTGTACGGCAGGTTTGGCCACTCTCGAAGTTTACGAACAGGAAGATCTCTGCCACAAGTCAGCTACTAGTGGAGCCTATCTAAAAGAAGGCCTAGATAGATTAGCTCTCAAGTATCCTGATCTCATCGTTGAAGCTCGTGGTTTGGGACTCCTCCTAGGTATAGAGACAGTCAAAGAAGAGTACGCAGGAGCGATTATTTCAGAGATGGCTCGCCGTCACATTATGGCTGTTTACACTTTGAATCAACCTAAAGTTATTCGCTTCGAGCCAAGTCTAAATATTAAGCGCGAAGAGTTAGATTTATGCTTGCAAAGTCTGGATGAATCTTTAGCCAAGACTCGCGAGATGTTTAAGGAGAAGTGATATTATGGCTTATGTAGAGCGCAGTATCGAAGTGAAATGCGATCCTTGCGAGGCTTACAAATTGGCTAGCGACATGGCTAGTTATCCCCAATTTATGCCCGATGTTCAAAGTGTCGAGATAGTTAAACGTGCCGATCATATGACTGTAACCGATTGGGTGACAGAGATAGATGGTACAGAGATAATTTGGACGGAAGAAGATCACTTTGACGATGAGAACCTCGTCATAAATTACAGACTTATCGATGGTGATTTAGATAAATTTGAGGGTCAATGGATCTTTGCTTCTTCCGAAGATGGTTGCAAAATAACCTTAACCGTTGATTTTGATTTTGGAATCCCTGAGCTCATACATCTTATCGGCGGTGTTTTAGAGATAAAGGTTGGCGAAAATTCAGATATGATGCTAAACAGCATTAAGACGCGCATTGAAGGACAGGCCAAATAGTTGTGAATCGCTTTGGATTTTTGATCCATCCTTTAGGGATGCGCGACATTGTGCGCCATCTGCCAAATGTTGCTGGTAAGCGTCCTCCTCTGGTAGAAAAAGTTTTAGAGTGGACACCTTCGTACCACGCTTCCCATATAACAGGAGTAGTTTCTGCGTATGATGGTAGCGAGATCGAAGGCGATTTTTATACCGTTCCCCTCTTCCCTAAACAGATTATCGGTCTAGAGCGCGATTTCGTCTTACAGCGTATTATCGATGCTTGCAAGTTAGCCGAAAAAGATGGAGCGCAGATCGTCGGTTTAGGTGGTTACACCTCTGTGGTGGGAGCGGCAGGAAAGAACGTCGCCGATGCTATGGATATAGCAGTGACCAGCGGTAACAGTTACACTGTTGCCACAGCCATTGAGGGAGCGACTAAGGCTTGTGAACTTCTCGATGTCGATACCTCAAAAGCGGTCGTCTCGGTAATTGGAGCTACAGGCTCGATAGGCAATGTTTGTGCAAAAATCTTAGCTCGCCGCAAGGTTGGCAAGTTGATCTTATTGGCGAGGAGTGAATTGCGTTTAGCTAACAGTGCCGAGGAGATTCACGCTCTCTACCCTCAGACGGAACTGGAGATCTCGACAGACATACCTTCAAGTGTACGCCGTTCTGATTTAGTCGTCTCCTGCACCGCCTCAGGTGGAGATCTTTTGCAACCGGACATTTTTAAAACGGGCAGTGTGATCTGTGACGTGGCCGTTCCACATGATGTTTGTCGCGAAGTAGCTCAGTTGCGCCCCGATGTTTTGGTTATCGAAGGCGGCGTCTGCGTAGCCCCAGGAAAAGATCCTCGCTTCAATTTTGATTTTGGTTTTCCTGAAGGCATATGTTTAGCCTGTATGGCTGAGACTATGATCTTGACCCTAGAGGGACTCTTCGAAGACTTTTCCATAGGTCGCGGCTTACAGATAGAAAAGGTGGAAGAGATCAGTCGTTTGGCCAAAAAACACGGCTTCAAGTTAGCTGGTTTTAGAGCTTTCGATGAGCCAATAACTTCAGATCGAATCGAGCAAGTGAAAACTTTAGCAAAGGAGCGAGTTAAAGATGCTCGCACTTTTAGAGTATGAGTGAAGAGAGATTAAAACGAGTCGTCAGTGTCAGTATTGGCTCCATAGCCCGCGATCACTCTGTCGAGACAGAACTTTTGGGTATGCCTTTCCTTATAAGTCGCCGTGGCACAGATGGGGACGTAAAAAAAGCCAAGGCTCTAATCCAAGAGTTAGACGGACAGGTCGATGCTATCGGTTTAGGCGGCCTGGATGTTTACCTGTACAGCAAAACTAAACGCTATGCCCTGCGCGATGGCCTAAAACTGTTAGAGATCGCTAAGGTTACCCCTGTGGTCGATGGTAGCGGACTAAAGAACACCTTAGAGCGCGAGATTATCCGCATGTTAGCCGAAGATGGCACTATAGATTTTAGGGATCACAAAGTCCTGATGGTCTGTGCTATGGATCGCTTCGGTATGGCCCAAGCTTTGGAAGATGTAGGAGCGAAGGTCACTTACGGAGATCTCATATTTACACTAAACGTAGACCAGCCTATAAAAGATCTGGACGAATTAGCCGAAAGAGCAGACAAGCTACTGCCCGATATTTGCAAAATGCCCATGAGCTTCGTCTACCCTACTGGCAAAAAACAGGCTGAAATAACCCCCACTCCCATGACGGATAAATACTACCAGGAGGCGGAGATTATTGCTGGAGACTTTCTCTTTATTCGCCGCCATCTCCCAGATAGGTTGGAAGGCAAGATAATTATAACAAATACTGTAACAGAGAGAGATCTGCAAGAATTAAGAGATCGCGGTGTGTCTGCCCTCATAACAACTACTCCAGAATTTAAGGGCCGCTCCTTTGGAACTAATGTAATGGAAGCGGTTATGATCTCTATTTTGGGTAAAAAGTGGGAAGATGTTGTTCCTGAAGATTATCTCAATTTAATTAAAAAGCTCAATTTTAGACCGAGAATTGTCAAACTTTCGTAGTTTTTTAGGAGGAAGCGATATGACTGAACAGATAACTAAACAGGGAAAGAAAAATCTAGAGACCGAGTTAAATTATCTCAAGACTATCAAACGCGCTCAGATCGCTGAACGCATCCGTATAGCTCGCGACTTTGGCGATATTTCTGAAAATGCTGAGTATGAGGCCGCTAAAAATGAGCAAGGACTCAACGAAGGGCGGATCAGCGAGATCGAATACACGTTAGAGAATTGTATTGTAATCGATACCGACAATCTCTCTGGTGATACGGTCGCTTCTGGTACAGAGGTTACATTCAGTTGCGTAAGTAACGATCCTAACCTTCACGGTAAAGTCTATACAATGAAGATAGTAGGTCAGAAAGAGACTTGTCCACAAGAAGGGCGCATGTCAACCGATTGTCCTATAGCTTTGGCGTTAAACGATCACAAAGTCGGAGATATTGTAGATGTGAGATCCCCGATTGGTGTACTTAGGTGGAAGATCGAACATATCGAAGTACCTAAAGACGACAAAGAAGATAAAAACAAAGAAAACGAGCAAGCTGAATAATGAGCCAAGAACCTGAATTAAGTGTCAGTGAACAGCAAGCTGTGCGCATTGAACATCTGCACACTCTGCAAGAGCAAGGTTTCGATCCTTACACCATTACCAAAGTTGCCAATATCAGCAGTGCAGCTGATATAAAAGGGCGTTATGCCGATTTAGCCAACGAAGAAGAAAGTTCTGATACTGTCCGTGCTGCAGGTCGCATTAGTGCCTGGCGTGGACATGGTAAGGCTTCATTTATCGACATAAGCGATCTCACCGATCGCCTCCAGTTATACTTTAAGCTCGATCTCCTCGGAGAGGAATCTTATAAAAGGCTATCTTTGGCTGATTTGGGCGATTTAATCTTTGTGGAAGGAAACATCTTCCGCACCAGACGCGGGGAACTCTCTTTAAAGGTAAAATCTTGGTCAATCGCCTCTAAGAGCTTGGTTCCTCCGCCAGAGAAGTTCCACGGATTGAGCGATATAGACACCAGATACCGTCAACGTTACGCCGATCTCATCGCCAATAAAGATGTGCGCGAAGTCTTCATTAAGCGCAGCAGGATTATCTCCGTCATTCGTCAGTACTTGGACAATTTGGGCTTTATGGAAGTTGAAACTCCCATGATGTCTAGCCTGGCTGGCGGTGCTTCGGCCCGTCCCTTCATAACCCATCACAATGCTCTAAATACGACTATGTACATGCGCATAGCTACAGAGTTACACTTAAAACGTTGTATAGTTGGTGGTTTGGAAAAGGTCTACGAGATAGGACGCATATTCCGCAATGAGGGCATTGATACCAAACACAACCCAGAATTCACTACAATAGAACTTTATCAAGCCTGGGCCGATTACAACGACATGATGGATATTACAGAAAAGATCATCGATCAATGTTGTGAGAAAGTTTTGCATAAGCACAAGGTAACTTTCTTGGGCCACGAGGTGGATCTCACTCCCCCCTACCCTCGCCGCACGATGGACAGCCTTTTGCAAGAGTACGCTGGCATATCTATAGCTGAGTTGCGCCAACCTGGTCGAGCTAAAGCTAAGGCTTTGGAAATGGGCATAAATCTCGGAGGTCAAGAACACACCCTAGCTCATTTGATCGACAAGATCTTTGAAGCGGCCTGTGAAGAACATCTCGTCCAGCCCACTTTTGTGACCGATCACCCCACCGAGCTTTCGCCTTTGGCCAAGCGCAAAGTTAGTGATCCCACTTTAACGGATCGCTTCGAACTTTACGTCTGCGGCAGTGAATTGTGCAATGCTTTCAGCGAGTTGAACGATCCATTCGATCAGCGCAAACGCTTTGAAGAGCAACAAGCCAACAAGGACATAGATGAAGAGGCCCATCCTTTAGATGAAGATTTCCTGAACGCTCTCATGTACGGAATGCCGCCAACGGGCGGTTTAGGTTTGGGCATAGACAGATTAGTTATGCTATTAACGGAACAGAATTCGATCCGCGATGTATTGTTATTCCCGCTCATGAAACCCCAAGATAACAATTAAGGAGTAAAAAAATGGCAGAGGAAAAGATTACTGAAGAACAGATTTCAGAGAAAGAAACTACCGAGACTGCCTCTGAAAAGAAAGTCGATATAGATAAAGACAAGAAAGACGAACCTCAAAAAGCTGAAGAAGCAACCCCTTCCGAGGATGAGGATGAAGAAGAGGAAGATGATGAGGGAGATCTGTTTGAAGGTTTCTCCGTAGTCTACACTGAGCCTGAGAAGAAAAAGTTACAAAAGATCGAGTACATAGTCCTAGCTGTAGCTCTAGTTCTCGGTTTGATTATTGGTATACCTAAATTTTTCGAATACCAAAACCTCAACAAAGCTATAGCCCTCATGGAGCAGGCTCATGAACTTTCTCACCAGGGAAAACTTGATGAAGAGAAGGAATGCCTGGATAAGGCCTTGGCCTACGATCCTCAAATTCTCGATGCTTACAAAGAGTTGTCTACGATAGCCTATTTAAAAGGTGACAGAGAAGAGGAAATTCGCATTTTGCAAGAGGGTGTAAAGAATATGCCTAAGAGTGTAGACATGCACTTTGAGTTAGCTCAGGTTTTCTTTTTGCAGGGTAAATTTGCCGAAGCAGTAGAAGTTCTTGAAGAGGCCAGTAAATTAGATCCCAGTGATGATTTCGTGAAGAAATTAAAGGAGAGATCCGAGTTTTACAAGGCAAACCCAGAAAAGTTTAAACTAAAAAAACGCCAAGAAGCTACGAAAAAATTATTCGAAAAAGAAGCTGAGCGACTTGACGAACAGTACAATAAGAATAACACGATGAATCCTTCTGGTATTGCCCCCCAGCAACCTCAAACGAATGAGAATCCAGCTAACCAAGAGCAACAAACTCAGGAGGCTAAAGCTGAAACTCAAGGTGAACATGAGCATGAACACACTCATGAACACAAACATTAATATCGTTTAATTCGCAATTAGTAACGCGCAATTCGTAGTTGTTTCTTTCTCTAAATGATTACGAATTGCGCGTTTTTTATAATGTAATCGACAAATTACAAACTTAATCTTTATTGTCAAAGTCAGAAATAGTACTTAATATAGTCTTCCCATAACGTTCAATTTTTGCTTTGCTCAGTCCATTAATATCTTTTAGTTCTTCTAAAGTCTTTGGCCTAACACTAGCTAACTCTAAAAGAGTGCGATCAAAAAAAATAAAGTGCGGTGGTACACCTTCACTCCTAGCTATCTCTAAACGCTTCTTGCGCAGAAGCTGATAAAGTTCGTTATCACTTTGAAAAAAAGTCCCTTCTGCGCTAACAACGGTCTTTTTGATCTTCGTACCAGATTTTGTTTTGGCTTTTTTGGTGTTTTCTTTCTCTTCTTCACTATCCAGACGAATAGGCAGAGAAAATTCCTCAGGTCTGCGCTTCATGATCTCCTGACTGCGGGCATTGAGTCTTAAACTCCCATACTCACCCATACTAACACTGAGATAACCACCAGCGATCAACTGACGAAATATTGAATGCCACTGTCTCTCACTAATATCTTTACCTGCTCCATAGAGGCTCAGTCTATAGTGGCATCTGCTCACAATACGCTCATTGTTAGATCCGCGCAAAACGTCTATGATATGCTTCACCCCATATAGTTGTCCCGTATTGGCGACACAAGCAATGGCCTTTTGGGCTAATATCAATCCGTTTTGAGCAACTTTAGGCGGATGGAGACAATTGTCACAACTGTGACAATTATTTATGGCCGTCTTCTCTCCAAAGTACTCCAAAAGGGCGCGACGACGACAAGAAACAATCTCACAAAAACCTAGCAAGGCCCTCAATTTGCAATACTCTATACTCTTGTGCAGATCATCAGCCTCAGAGTTGCTGATAAACCTCTGACGCATAATAATATCGCTCGTACTGTACGACATCCAGGCTGAAGAAGGTAGACCATCCCGTCCAGCACGCCCCGTCTCCTGATAATAAGCCTCTATGCTACTCGGAAGACTAAAATGGGCCACAAAACGCACATTCGGTTTATCTATTCCCATACCGAAGGCCACTGTAGCAACCATAATTAATCCTTCTTCTGCAAGGAAACGTCTTTGATTTTCAGCTCGCTCTTCGTCACCTAAACCAGCGTGATAGGGCAGTGAATCATAACCGCGCACCTTGAGCCAAGCAGAAACTTCTTCTACCTCACGACGCGTCATACAGTAGACAATTCCCGAATCGCCGTCGTGATTGGCTTTAATAAATTTAAGAAAGTCCTCTTTAATTTTCGCCTTACCTACGGCCTGAGGCTTTACATAGTAAGTAATATTGGGACGATCAAAACTGGTAATAAAATGACGAGCCTCTTCCAAATGCAGATACTTGATTATATCTCTGCGCGTGGCTTCATCGGCTGTGGCTGTAAGGGCAATCAGAGGCACATCGGGAAAAGCCTCTTTAAGCACACTCAATTTTATGTATTCAGGACGAAAATCGTGGCCCCATTGAGAGACACAGTGAGCCTCATCAATAGCGATTAAAGCCAATTTTTGACTGGAGATCATCTCCATAAAGCCATCCATTAAAGCTCTTTCAGGAGAGACATACAGAAGATCTAATTCGCCCCGATAAAAGCGCGCACAGATCTCACGAGATTGATCTGGTGTCAGAGTTGAATTCAGAAAGGCGGCCTGCACACCGTTTCTCACTAGTGAACAGACCTGATCTTGCATTAAGGCTATCAAAGGAGAAATTATTAATCCAGTACCCTCCCTAACAATAGAAGGAATCTGATAACACAGTGACTTTCCCCCACCTGTAGGCATTAAAACCATCGCATCCCCTCCAGCAATAAGATGAAAAACTATATCTTCTTGCTGGCTGCGGAAACTGTGATAGCCAAAGGTATCCCGCAAAACTCCATAAGCACTCTCCCTAATTGAAGCAAAAGAAGAGAGAGAACCTAAAAAACTATCATCTAAATATTGATACAATTTTTGCCCCCGCCTGTAAAATTATTAGTATTCTTCAAAAAAATCATTCTCTGTTGAGGTCTCTTCTTCATCCTCATCTTCATGTTCGCTACTCATAGCTTCGATAAAAGCCTCATCGAAATCGGCTATCAGATCGCGCAAATGTATGAGAGCCATGCGCACACCCAATATTTCCCTAAAGACTGGGGCCTCACCCGCATGTTCATCAAACTCTGCTTCCTCTTCGGAAATATTTTGAGAATTGTCACAATCTATCAAATGAGGCAGATAATCCATATAGAGCTCCTGGGCACTAGTCATAATCTCAGCCAAACGATAGGCGACACTCTCCCTGTTTCCACTGGATAAACAATTCTGCTCACTCAATTTATTAAAAATGATCTTAGTTATTGCCAATTCCTGAGTACCAGGTTCTAACTCTGGCACGTGAGCATATTGAACGTTCTCATCCATAAACTATTCCTCAAAATCAGGTTCAGAATCGCACTCTGCGACCTGCCTGTTCTCTTCTATATCAACCCAAGTTTGCAAAAAATCTTCCAAAATTTCCCGATAGCGCTCATCTCCGAATATCGTACGCATGATCTTATCTTGCATCTGCGGATAACCAGGGTTAGATTCTATAGACTGACCAAAAGCCTCTTTCAAAGCGGAATCTACTAAAATACTAGTAGACTCTTCCATAAAATTGGGAGAATTTATATCTAAACTGGAAAGAGCCTGTGCGACACTATTCAAAAAACGACCTTGAGGGGTAGACAGATCATTTACGTTACCTTCCACCTGTTCGGCTTGAGCCGCCTCCGAGGGCAGATAAACATCACCAACACTATCAGTGGCATCGGTCTCACCAGCACTATTCGTCTTTTTAAGCACCTTCTTCTGCAATCCCAAAACTTCACTGCAAAACGATGCCAACATACCTACGTTCAAAGGATTCAAAAGACACAACCTCTAAAAACAAAAAACACGCGTATATATCACTTGACTTAATAAAAAAGTAAACCGTTTTACTATAATTGCAAATTAAGCATTGTGAATTACTAGTTAATTACGAATTTTTTATAAAATTTTCTTTGGGCGCACTTGCTTACATTTTTTTTACAACGAACCAATTTAAAATAAACGAAAAAACTATAGTATTGTAGCAAGAAAGATTGAAGAATTTCACCAGGGAGGAGAATAAGACAATGCAGCCAGTAAAATTAGTCGACACCAACTTGCTCGAAAAGGCCCTTGATGCCGCTTCTTTGCGCCAGCAGGTTATCTCCAGTAATATTGCCAACGTCAACACCCAGGGTTACGAAGCCAAGCGCGTTGATTTTGAAAACCACCTTCGCGAGGTCATGGCTTTGCAGAATGGCGATGATGATTTTAACGCGGCCGATACAGCTGTAGACCCAGAGTTCCGTCTCAATTCCAGCGGAGGTTACACCGCTGAAACTTTGCACGCCACTGTGGAAACCCAAGATGGTCCGCTCGATCTCAACAGCGAGATGAGCAACTTAGCCAAGAACCAGATCATGTACAATGCTTTAGCCAACAAGATCTCTGGTGTCTACGGAACTCTCAAGTACGTCATAGATAACTCTGGTCGTTAGTCTGGTCTAGAAATTTAAGCAGGAGGAACTAGAGATGAATTTTTTCAATACCTTTGATATAGCTTCCAGCGGTATGACCGCTCAGCGCAAGATGATGGATGTCACCGCCGCCAATATTGCTAACGTTAATACAACTGAGACAGCCGATGGAACTCCTTTCCGTCGCATGGTTGCTGTAGTAACTCAGAAGCAGATTGGTGATTGGGACAACGAGTTCCAAGCCTGCTCCTTCGATGATGAAGCTCCTCAGATGCAGGGCGTAGAGGTTTCTAGTGTCCAGGCCGATGAAGGCGACTTCCGCTGGGTTTATGATCCTAGTAACCCCAAGGCTCAGAAAGAGGGCGAACACAAAGGTTATGTGGCTATGCCCAATGTCAATGTTATTTCTGAAATGACCAACATGATGATGGCCAGCCGTGCTTTTGAAGCTAACGCTACTATATTGGATGCCTCCAAGAGTATGTCTATGAAGGCTCTGGAAATCGGACAGCGTTAATACAACATTAAGCTTATCGCCCTAGTGTAAGGAGGAACAAATAATGCAGAACACTTTTTCTATTCAAAGTATAGGTAGTTTGAATCAGGCTCCCCAGAATTCTCAAATAGCCCCTACCTCTTCCGTAAGCAGTATTAGTAGCGGTATATCTTCTATCTCCGCTCCCACTGAGAGTGATGCTAAGTCCTTCTCCAGTATGTTAGGCGACGCTCTCTCAAATGTGAATTCCACTATGGAGTACGCCAATACTTGCACAGACAAGTTGCTCGATGGTAGTTTGAATAATATCCACGAACTCACCATTGCTGGTGCTAAGTCTGAAGTTATGTTGCACCTCACTACTCAGGTAGCTTCTAAGCTCTGTTCATCGGCTACGACCTTGTTCCAGATGCAGCTGTAAAAAATCATCCTGATAACACTGGGGGATAAAATAAAAATCGTCATCTGGATCTTTTGCAGGAAAGACTACTTAGATGGCGATTTTCTCATTTAACCCATCTTTAGAAAGGAGCAGAGATTATGGCCACTGGTATCCAAACTGGCATGAGGACTGGTAGTGGTCCTCTGGCCACAGGAAGAGGGCCTCTAGGAAAAGCACCAGGCGGTGCTCCTGGCGCAGCTGGAGGTGGTGGTGGAGGCCCATTAGGTAAGCTCGGTGCAATATGGTCGGGCATGAACCCGAAAGTGAGAATCGCACTCGTAGTGGTGCTGGTTCTTCTTGTTGTTGGTGGAATAGGTTTCAATTTATATTCTAGTGCCAACCAACCAGTAGAGTTGTATGCGACTAAGCTCAGTGAAGATGATGTCACCGATGTGTCT
>JAFSXH010000103.1 GCA_017444165.1 bacterium
CCTTGGAGACGCGACACTCGTCAGAAGCTTTAGAGAGATCTTTCTCAGTGTAAAACTTCTTATCGGCGGGAACCGACTCACCAGTGAGCATAGCCTCGTCAATAGAGAGGTTCTGGCAATCAATGATTATACCATCGGCAGGAACCTTATCGCCCATGTTCACTTGGATGACATCACCGACCACAATATCTTTGATACCAATGGTCTGGAATTTGCCATCACGGACGACTTTTACATTTATGTCCTCTTTTACTTCATTGAGCTTTTCAAACTCTTTATCGCTGTTGCGCTCACTCAAATAGCCGACTACAGTAGCCAAAATGACCGCAAAGAAAATACCGATAGAATCGTAGTAGTTTGGATCGTTGCCCAATACTTTGTTATCAACCCAAGCCATTATCAGGGAGATAACTGCAGCGACCAATAAAATTTTAATAGTTACATCGTCAAACTTTTCGAGGAACTGAACCCACCAGGGATCGCGCTCTGGCGGAGTCAAAGCGTTAATACCATGCTTTTGGCGCATATCGCTAACTTGCGATTCATTCAAACCAACTTCAGGATCAACATTAACCCCTTCGATCAAGAATGACTTGAGATTCTCTTCAGAACTTGTCATTTTCGAATAAAACCCTCACAAAGGCGAAAATCTTTGCTCTCCTTACTTGAAAACTATTTAATTCCTTTGTACTTTAATGGCAGTTTATAATTTTTTGCCACAGTGTTAGCACATAAGCATTTAGACTTTTGGGATAGGTTATGGCAAAAGTTATAAACAGCTATTATCAGTGAGTAAAAATTTTGTCGGTTAAGGGGTGACAAGGTTGGCCTATCGT
Source organism: bacterium (assembly GCA_017444165.1). Lineage (GTDB taxonomy): Bacteria > Vulcanimicrobiota > Xenobia > Xenobiales > Xenobiaceae > RGIG3641. The sequence continues at coordinate 837 of JAFSXH010000103.1, forward strand.
CTCCGTACCCAAATTGTGTTCCCTTTGGAAACGGCCCAGAGCACTGTTAGGATCGACAGGTATTTCATTTTCTACGGTCTCTGAACCTATTTTGAAACCGAACTTGCTTAACAAGTTTTTAGTAGTTGGCCTCGTCGTTACAGAACTCGATTGTGGCGCAACGGAAATAGATTGGGCAGGACTGTAACTCTGTTGGGGTTGTTGGGATTGAGAACTTGTATCTTCCTCACCACCGAAATGTTTTAACAGGGCAGACAGTCCACCATTGAAACCTTGACCAACAATAGAAAAACGCCATTCTGATTTGAAGTAAATTTCGGCAATGATTATTGCTTTCTCTTTAACAAAATCGGCTCCGCTAAAAGAATAGCGTTCTAATTCACGTCCATTGGCGGAGATTCTTATATACCCAGAGGTCAATTGACTCATATCACCATTGCCATCTAGCGTGGCCGTAAAGACTAGCCTTCTCACATGGGAGGGCAACCTTTGCAAAGACACAGAGAATCTATCGAGCTCACTGCCAGATCTGCCCAGCTGGACTATCTCTCCATTTGGCGAACTCGTTTGATTGTAAAAGATCATATAACGTTCATCTGTAAGTTTGCTGTTATCATCTACACCAAAGCAGGTTATGTCTATTGTTGCTCCGTGTGAATGTTGGCAATTTATACCTATTTCCAGATCTTGGCTTGGGGTTAATTGGGAAAGTTTTAATTTTTGGCCTCTTGTTAAAGTCATCGTTTTTTCCTTAAACAAATCGTTTTTTGTAACTTCAGTCTACGACTGTTTGCTGTTTTAAACCCAATTAAAGTTGAATTTGTAGTGCTGGTCAGCGAATTGATGATTAGTGAAGTAGCATTCTTCCCTTTTTATATTTAATTTATTATCGAAGTCTATAGTAGCTACAGCACAGAATTTTTGCGAAGGAGATGGAGCGAGCAAGGGAACTCTCACAGAGTTTCCATTTTTGTCTTTTAAAATCACGACCGCCCCAAAGTCTTTGGCAAAATTAGGTGCCAAATATACGAAGGTGAAGAGCAATAAACGCTTTATCTGCTCTGGTTTATAGATCGTCAATTCATCAAACTGACCACTGTTCTGTTGGGCCGTTATGTAAGGAGCCGAATCCTTATGTCCTAAATGAGAACCCAAAGTTTGCAACATGAATTTTTGTCCATCCTTGAGTTCCACCATACAACCCAAGCGCAATTCTGCTTTAGGAACAGAGGGACTGCGACGATACGTAAGAGCAATATTTACAGGAGCAACACCTTTTAATGATGCTGTCTGTCCATTTTGACTTAATGTTGTAGCAGTCGAAGTTGATGCTGGTGTTGGTGCTGGTGTTGGTGCTGGCACTGGTACTGCAGTCGTTTTAGGAGTTGGCTCATGTGCAGAGGCTGAAGTATCAGTCTCCTCCTCGCCGCCATAGTACTTTAAGAGGGCTGACAAACCGCCGTTAAATCCCTGCCCTACCACGGAAAACCGCCATTCATCTTTACGGTAGAACTCTATGATAATCAGAGCCTTTTCTTGACGAAAATCTTTGCCCTTGAAGACATAACGTCCTAATTCTTGTCCATTAGCGGTGAGAAGCACGTAACCAGAATCCAAAAAGGACATATCGCCTTCACCATCTATGGAAGCCACGAAGATTACATGTTTCAAAAATTCTGGCAACCTGTTGAGTTCAACTCTAAAACGTTCTTTATTAGCTTCTTGAGCTCCGAGCTTGACAATCTCACCTAAGGGTGATTTAGGCTGATTGTAAAACACAAAATAACGATCATCGGATAACTTATTATCGCTATCGACACAGAAACAGCTTATATCTACTTCACCCTTACCTTTATAGCGACACAGTATCTCTACTTCAATGACTTGCGAAGTTGTTAAAGCTGAAATTTTACCTCTATGTCCTCTAAGTAAATCCATAAATTAATCTACTCTCCCTAACTCTTGAAGCCCTGTTTCCACATAAAACCAAATTTATAATAACTATCAGCAAAACGCTGTGATTTAAAATAACGTTCCTCTTTGATTATTTTGATAACATTGTTATCATTAACAACTTCGCAAATAACACAAAGTGACTTACTGTCAGTATTGGTATTTATGGGTACAATAGTCTTATTTCCGTTTTGATGAGATATAGTTGCCATTGCAGCCATTTGGCTAAAAGTAGCATCGCCTTTATACTGGTAAGCGAAAACAATAACTCTCTTTATAAGATCTAAACGACAAATATAAAGATTTTCACCATCATCAGAAGAACCATCGCGATCATCTTTATCTAAATAAATGTAAGGACTGGAATCTCGAGAGCCAAAATTACCACCGAGTGCCTGTATGACGTCTTTAGAACCATTTTTCAACTCATACATACAGCCAAGGTCGAGATCAACAGAGCTCTTTTTACGCATCCATAAAAGACCTGGACGAACTACAGTGTGTCTCCAATTGAGATTAAATTGCAGAGGTTCCATCTTTTCGAGATTGCGCAGATCGATGTAGTTGGCTTGACCAGTTCTATATAAAGTTATGCTCTGATTAGCTCGAAAAGAAGCCTCTTGCAAAGCCAAAATGGCATTAGGATCACAACCATATTCTTGCAGGAGCTGGGCGAAATTGCCTTTTTTCCCCTCAACAGGCACAGATACAAACCATTTTTTATTCTTAACAAATAAATCGGCTACAATTACCGATTTTTCACTCTCAAATAGACTAGCATCAAAAGAATAACAAGCTAATTCTTTTTCACAATCGTTTATACTGAAACTAGCACTAGTAATGCTAGCTAAAGTGTGATTCTCTTTTTGAATAGATATGGAAAAGATTATGTGTTTAATCTCAGAAGAGAGTTTTCTTAAATCGACATAAAAATTTTCATCATCGCGGGTTACAGATAAGCTATTATTTCCAATATCCTTTTGAGGAGAAGAATTTTGGCCATAAAATATGACATAGCGACTGTCGATAAGCCTTTTCTGCTCGTTGAGACACATACAACCTATAACAATTCTATGTCTGCAAGCGCATTTAATGTGTACATCCAATTCTTTAAAAGAGGTCAGAGTGGAGAGCTTTGTTTCTTGTCCCTTGTTCAATGTTATTGGTGCCATATGTCTCAAAAAATCCTATCTTTAATTTTCTAAAAAAACGCACCCAGCCACAAAAAACCCAAAATTTTTCACAGCATGAGTGCGCTATTGTCAATCAGAGAAAAAGGTCAAATACTAAAGGCCAAAGTGGCTAACCATAGCTGGCAAGCCTCCCTGGAACCCCTGAGCAACAGCCTTAAATTTCCACTCGCCATTGTGACGATAAACATCAGCAAAGATCATCGCTGTGTCGAGGCTAGCATCTTCAGAAAGATCGAAGCGAGCAATTTCCTTGTTGTTTACTTTATCAACGAGGCGAATATAAGCGGAACTCACCATACCGAAATTCTGTCCGCGCTCCTGAGCTTCATGAATAGTTACTACAAAACTGATCTGCTCGATATTAGCGGGAACCTTATCAAGCTCTACTAAAATAGTCTCGTCATCACCCTCGCCCTCACCCGTGCGGTTGTCACCGGTGTGAGTTACGGAACCACAAACAGACTGCTTGTTGTTGTAAAAAATGAAATCTTCTGGCTTTGCACACTTTTTGTTAGCACCGAGCATGAAGGCAGAAGCGTCTAAATCAAAACCTTGACCATCAGTGGCGCGGACATCCCAGCCCAAACCAACAATCATAGACTTTAAACCAGGAGCTTCTTTCGCTAAAGAAATATTGCCACCCTTACTGAGATTAATTGCCATTTTTTCTTATCTCCTCAATCTCTAACCTACATTTACGCCGTAATTTCTGGCTAAAGGTCCTAAACCACCATCGTAGCCCTGACCAACAGCTTTAAATTTCCATGCGTTGTTGTGGCGGTACAATTCACCGAAGATCATGGCCGTGTTAGTGCTGGCATCCTCAGTGAGATCGTAGCGAGCAATCTCCTTATTGGTGTCTTTGTTGACTAAGCGAATATAGGCAGAACTGACCATACCAAAATTCTGACGACGCTCATCAGCTTTGTGGATAGTTACAGTGAAAGCGAGAGTCTTAACATCTTGAGGAACTTTGCCGAGATGGACGTAAATTACTTCGTCATCGCCTTCACCATCACCAGTGAGGTTATCTCCAGTGTGCTCTACGGAACCAGCCTGATCTTTGAGCTGGTTGTAAAAGATAAAATCTGCATCGGAACGCACTTTACCATTAGGACCGAGCATGAAACAAGAAGCATCGAGGTCGAAATCCGCACCATCGGTAACGCGGGCATCCCACCCTAAACCAACATGAACATTTTCCAAACTAGGATCTTCTTTTTCGAGAGAGATATTTCCACCCTTAGATAAACTGATCACAGCAACATCTCCTTAAACGTGTTCTTTAAAACCTGTTAACCAGGACGGTCTTTTTTTCTACAACGTATATTTTACACCTTCTAAACAATTTTTGACATTTCCAATGTCCAAAAGCAGGGGATAGAAAAATACAAAGCTACAAAATAGAGCATGGCAATAAGTGGAGGACTTCTGAAGATTTGAGTTAAAAATATCAGTAAATTGGTAACTTCCGTCAAGGAAAGGTTTTCTCTTATGGCTCTTCATAAAATGAAAGTTTATAAACTCGGCATAGGTCTCATAACCCACGACCCCATATTAATACTGCTCGAAGAGGATGGTACTCGCAGTCTGCCCATTAATATTGGTGTCTTTGAAGCCTCCTCCATAGCCTTCGTTTTAGAAAAGACTGAATTAGCCAGACCGATAACTCACGACATTGTAAAGGATATTATCGATAATTTACAAGCGGAGGTCAAACAGGTCAATATCGATAAAATTGTAGGGGATACCTTTTATGCTACTCTAGTTTTAGAACACGATGGAAAAGAGATAAACATAGATACTAGACCTTCTGATGGTATTGCCATAGCTCTACGTACAGCTTCTCCTATTTATGCCAATGAAGAACTTTTACACAATGAAGGTGTACAGATAGCAGATCTCGGTTTAGACCCTAATGATCGCACTGAAGAAAGTTCTGAAGAGACCAAAGAAACAGAAAATTACGATGCTAAAGATATAGAGGATTACATACAGAACTTGGATCCCAATGATTTCGATAGCGAAGGTTAAATATGGCTCAGGCGGAGAACAAAATTACTGATAAAGATAAACTCAATATACATCGTGAGATAGGTGAGTATCTTCTGGATATCTTACGTGTTGCTTTAGAAACGAGTAGTTCAGAACAAGAAAAAAAAGCCGTTAGCGATTCCTTCACCGCCGAAAATTTACAAAAATTACGTAAATTAAAACAACCGGAATCAGAAACCGTCACGGGAATAAAAGATAGTGAAGGACGCTTTCGCGCCCTAGGTACGACTGATGATCTGACAAGCAGTGTACTGCAAACGAGAGTCATCACCGAGGATCCTTTTGCTATTGTAGGCACAGCCGCTGGAGCGGCAATTTTAGATCAAGAGGTGGATGTCGAGGATCTCCTCAAAGGAGCTACTACTCCCGCTGAGTTGAATGAATCGCAAAAATTGCTCAACGAGATGGCGGAAAAACAGCGCATTGAGTTGAGCAACGCCTCCAGCGAGAGTTCCTGGGCTCGTCGAACTTTAAAACAAGAAGCCTTGCCTACTCAAAGCAGACGCGCTAAAGCGGCCGCCGCCAAAGAGGAAGAATCTGTCGTCGTACGTCCATTTTTGGCAGGTTTGGGCAACCCATATGCCAACATTGGCAAGCCTGTAGTGCGCGAAGCCTTACCGCAGAACAGACTAAATAACCCCAATGCTACAACCCAATTGCAACAGTCATCCAGCAAACTTGCTATGGATCAGCTGACGAGATCTCCTTTCCGCGAAAATGCTGATAGGCGCAAGCATCAAAATAACGCGGAAGAACCCAAGATGATCTTCACATCAACTTTCACTCCCGCTCCCAAAATGTTCAACTTTGACAGAGAAGACAAAAAAGAGGCCACCAACGAACAGCAACAAGGAACGATGTTAAGTATGCCTCCAAGTATGCCACCCTCGGCTATGGCCAGTGGACTTGAAGTGACTGGAGATTTTACAGCCGCACCAGCCATAAAACCCATATCTGCTCCCAATCCTATGAACAGATTAAACAGGCCTGTGCCGCCTAGACCTCAGCAGTCCCAGGCTTCTGCGACCAAAGCAGAAGAAACAATCTCTCCTTACGCGGCTTCTATGAAACCTCGCCTAGATTTAAATTTAATCTTCGCCCGTCGCCCTTGTGATACTCAAGTTCCCATCTACTCACCAATTTTGGATAATCTTTATCGTCCTGTTTCTAAGAGAAAAGTAGAACTTTATAGTTCTCCTTTAAAAATGACTGCCCGTTCGAAAAAGAATGAAGAGACCTCGCCGTCTTCCCAAGGTTTTAGCTCTTTCAAGGCCATGGGCAACTTCAATAAGTTACAACTTGCTCAAACATACTATGAATCAGACTCAGATGCGTTCCGTCCGCCGCTTACGGTCTTAGCCAGAGAGATAAACACCATTTCCGCTCAACTGCCCTTCAGTTTCTTTGCTGATTCTGAAAGAGAGTATGAACCTCTGACCCCCTGGGCTGTATTTATTGAAAAGAATGCTGCGGCCTTAAAATTTAGTCGCCCTGAAATAAAGTTAGCCTCTTCAACTTCACTATTAAACGGCCCCAAATCCACAGGTTACTTGATTGCTGGTAGCACACCATCCAGGGCTGTAAGCGTAAATAGCTCTTCTAAATTGGACCTGCCTTCTCTCTTACAACCGATGTATAGTAGAAATGATACCGATATAGTTAATGCCGCTATTTTGCTCTTGAAGTTATCGAGCAACCAAAGTTTTGGTCAGACTAACCGTATGGTCAACACGGCTATAGATATGGCCGATGAATTAGTTATCAAAGATCCTAAGGCCAGAAATGCCATCAAATATGGAACTATATTTAGAGATATTGGTGAAATAGAGATACTTTTCGGCAATGAGCCTGAAGAAAAATTACAAGGCTTGCTAGAATATCTTGACTCTGAAGATTTTCAGCAAGATACTGCCGAAAAATTCGAAAAGTTTACCGCTCCCCAATGGATGACACTAACTCCACACAGCATTAGTGCAGAAGAGTATACGACCTTGCGCCTGCACGCCCAGAGAAGCGAAGAGATGCTCAAACCTATAGCCTCCATGCGTTATCTCTGCCCCATAGTCAGAGCACATCACGAGCGTTGGGACGGCAAGGGCTTCCCTGATGGCTTAAAGGGCGAGAGTATACCCTTAGCAGCTCGCATTATTGCCATCTGTGATGCCTATATGGCCTTAACTAATACCCGAACTTTCCGCAAGGCTAACAAACCTAAAGAGGCCCTCGATCTCATAATTTTAGGCAGTGGTACAGCTTTCGATCCTAAGTGTGTCGAGGTCTTCGCCAAAGTCATTAAGAAGCGATCTGTTTTCGGTTTTTAGACTTACTTGATGATAATTACAGATGCCCATTTTCATCCTTTAGATCTAATCGGTAATACTTGTACTGGAGTTAGTGCTAGTTCAGTTCCCCAACAGTGGCAGGAACTATTAAACTTAGACTGTCCGTGTGTGTTAGGTATCCATCCTTGGAACGCTTGTGACGATAATGATGATTATTATTTGGAAAAACTCAATTCTTTCTTAACATCTTCGAAAGTGATCGGAATAGGTGAAATAGGTTTAGATGTGGCTAAGTTACCTAAAGATACCTTGGGTAAACAGATTGAGCTTTTGACTAAACAACTGGAAATAGCCCAGAAGTACTCCCTGCCCTGCGTCTTTCATTGTGTACGAGCTTATGGTCGTCTGTTAGATATTTTACGCAGTTATCATAAAATGAGGGGATTAATCCATTCTTTTTGGGGTAGCACAGAAATTATGCAAGAATTTGTCAAAAGAGGTTTTTATATTTCTTTAAATCCGCGTCTGGCTATGAGAGATGATTTACAAGAAAAACTAAAAAAGATAATTTTACATATTCCTTTAGAGAGGTTGTTACTGGAAAGCGACAGCCCTTATGGATTGAGTTCACCAGCTGAATTATTCAATTTAAGCAAAAAACTATCTAAACTATTGTCTATGTCTCAGGACGATCTTTTGAAGCAACACCAAGTAAATTTAAAAAACTTATTCTTTTACTCTTTTTGAATTAACTTTGTAAGTTTGTACGTTTTTACGTAGTAAGACTGATGCGTTGTGTTTGTATTGGGCAGTTTTAATTAGTGGTGTGAAGTTAGTAAAAATATCGGCTCACCAAAAAGCAAAACTTCGTCTACGATATTGCATTTTCACGTTGTATAGTCAAACAACATAATATTTGATATAATGCAAAAGTTATGAGTTATGATAAAAAATTTAGAGAACGAGCTTTAGCATGTAAAGATAAATACAGCTTTGAGACAGCGGCAGAGATATTTGGCGTATCTAAAACATCTA
>JAFSXH010000104.1 GCA_017444165.1 bacterium
GCAGGAAGCTGGCTACGATTGCGTAGGGGTGACGATGAAGCTCTACGATAATGAGGATGTAGGTATTCCCAAAGAAAAAGCCTGCTGTTCACTCTCTGATATTGAAGATGCTCGCAGTGTCACTACGCGTCTAAATATTCCTTATTATGTAGTTAATTTTGCTGAAAACTTTCAAGACGAAGTGATCGAGCCTTTTGTTCGTTCTTATCAAAAGGGGTGGACTCCCAATCCTTGCATAGATTGTAACCGCTGTTTGAAATTTAAAAAGCTCTACCAGCGATGCCAAGAATTAGATTTAGATTACATTGTCACGGGCCATTATGTGCGCCTCCAATTTGATGAAGGTCGTGGCCGTTACGTCTTGCGCCGCGCTTTGGATGAACGTAAGGATCAGAGTTATGTACTCTACTTTTTGACACAAGAACAGTTGGCCCACAGCAAGTTTCCTTTAGGTGATCTGCGCAAAGATGAAGTGCGCCGTCTGGCTGAGGAGCGCGGTTTGCGCACCGCTCATAAGAGTGAAAGTCAGGATATATGTTTTGTGCGCGATGGCGATTATGCCCATTTTATTGAAGAGTACCTCGGTCAACCTAGTGAGCCTGGGGATATTGTTACTAAGGATGGTAAGAAGGTCAGCACTCACAGAGGTCTGATCCGCTACACTATCGGTCAGCGGCGCGGTTTGGGTGTCTCTTATAGAGAACCTCTCTTTGTCTGTGCTAAAGATATTGAAAATAATCGTTTAATTGTCTGTACTCAAGAAGAACTGAAAATTTCTAAAGTTATCGTCAACAATATCAATTTTGTGGCTTTAGCTGATCTAACTGAACCTGTGGAGTGCCAAGTTAAGCTGCGCTACTCTGCCCATCCCCAGGAGGCGATCATCTCTCCTGGTGAGGTTGTGGGAACGGTTGAAGTAAAATTTGCTGAACCTCAAAGTGGTGCGGCCTGTGGACAGGCGGCTGTTTTCTACTCAGGTGATCTCGTTTTGGGTGGCGGAACGATAATAGGGGCGGAGTGAGCTCGTGGATAATCCTACTCTGTGGGTAAGTTTAGTAGTCGTTGCTACAGCTGTACAGCCCATCTTGGTGAAGTTGGGCTATAGGGTGGAGCTTGACGCTCTCCAGCTCCTTTTGATGAAAAACTTGCTCTCGGCTCTTATTGTCTTGCCTTTTGTAAAGTCTTTTCGCTGGCTCGATAGGGATGAATTTTGGCGCATCGCCCGCATTAGCGTTTTTATTTTGGGCATCAATGGCTTTTCGCTGTTGGCTTTAGAACTTTTACCTGCGGCTGTAGTTGTCACTTTGACAACTACCGTCCCAGTCTTTGTGGCTCTAGTTAATATTATCTTGGGCAGGGAGCGCAACTCTTTTAAGTTTTGGCTAGGTTTAGGTATTAGCTTGGTGGGTGTGGCTTTAGTTACCCAGATCGTGGCGGCTTTAGTGAACGGAAAGGTGGTCATTGATAGTTGGTTAGGTGTTTTGGCTACCTTTGCCGCTATCGCTTGTGCGGTAACTTATAGGGTAAATATGGAGAAACTCACTCACACTTTTGAACCCAAACTTCTATGGATTTGGTGCTTTTGGATCAACGCTGTGGTGATCTTTGCAGTTGCCCTTCCTTTTGTCTCTATGCCCAAAATAGAGGCCCTGCCCTTAGCGGCTGGAGTTGGCCTCTCAGCAGCGATTGCCAACAGTGCCTTCTTGTGGGCCATACGTTCGGTAGGGGCTACCTCCACATCCGTATTCCAATTGTTGCAGAGACCCTTTATACTCTTTTGTACAGCCTCTATTTTGGGAGAGTTTTTATCGACCTCTCAATGGATGGGAGCGTTATTAGTAATTGTCGGTGTTGGTTTAGCGCGGCCCAAACAGCTTTGCTAAATTTTTAATATTAAATTATACTTAAAGTATAATTGTTTTATATTACTCTTTCCTTTAAGTTAATAGGAAGAAATTGCATTCTAATTTAACCTCCGCACCGTCATGGAGTACAGGAGTTTTATAGCATCGAAGATAGTCAAGGCTAGGAAGGCCGTCGGTCTCAAGCAAGAAGAGTTGGCCCATTTAATCGGGGTGAGTGTAACCTCGACTAACTTGTGGGAGAATGGCAAGCAGATGCCTAGATTAGAAAATCTGATCATTATCTCTCAGATTACTAATAAGCCGTTGCACTGGTTCTTCTGGGATGAAAACAGTGAATCACAAAAGACTCGAGAAGAGATCTTTATTTTGACAGTTTATAAGAATCTCAATAGACGTGGCAAGATGCACATGTTGGAGTTCATCGATAATCTGCGCTTTGTAGACAAGTACAGGGAGGTTTGCTCCGTCAAGTAATAATTTAGGGGAATTTTTATCTATCTGCGGAAAAAGTTCCTTATGTGCGATCCTAATGGAATATTAAAGAGAGTATTTGATTTTTTTGCCTCTCTGCTGGGACTGGTGATTTTCAGTCCTGTCCTTTTGCTCTGTGCTTTGGCCGTCTATCTAGATGATGGTTGGCCAATTTTTTATGTTCAGGAGAGGGTAGGGCGTAAGGGTCGACTCTTTCCTTTTTTCAAATTTCGCACTATGGTGCGCAATGCTGAAAAGATGGGGGCTGGTTATGAGATCGACAAAGATGATAAACGCATAACTCGCACGGGTAATTTTTTGCGCCGTTGGTCTTTAGATGAATTGCCCCAATTATTTAATGTTTTGCGCGGAGAGATGAGTTTAGTCGGTCCGCGTCCTACTTTGGAGTATCAGGTAAAAACTTACGATGAACACCAGAAGAGGCGTTTGGAAGTCCGTCCAGGCCTCACTGGTTTAGCTCAGGTGAGCGGTCGCAACAGTTTGACTTGGCCTCAGCGTATTGAATTGGATATTGAATATATCGATAATTACACTTTTATTTTAGATCTCTCCATAATTTGGCGCACTTTTGCCGTCCTTTGTAAGAGTGAAGATATTTATGGATATGGTTGGCAAAAAAAGGAGAAATAGTTTATGGATCTTCCCGTGATTTTAGGTGGTGAGAGAATTTTAGACCACACTTTGAATTTTTCTGTTCCTACACTTCCGCCTTTTGAAGATGTTGCTCCCTATTTAGAGGGTGTGTATCGCAGTGGCTGGTTGACTAAGGGTCCCTGTTTAAAAAAATTTGAAGAGAAGATGAGCGATATGCTCCAAGTAAAACATGCTATCGGTGTCAGCTCCTGCACAGCGGGACTCATTTTAGCTTTGCAATCTTTGCATCTTGAAAAGGGCGGAGAGGTTATTGTCCCTTCATTTTCCTTTATGGCCACATTCCACGCCATATGGTGGAACAATTTGAAGCCCGTCTTTGTCGATTGTGAACCTGATACTTTCACTATCGATGTTGAGAAAGTACGCGAGGCTATCAATGAGAAGACCGTAGCTGTGGCCGCAGTCAGTGTCTTTGGCAATCCTCCCGATTTGCAAAGTTTAGAGAAACTTTGTGAGGAACACAATTTGCCACTCTTCTTCGATTCTGCCCACGGTTTGGGAACATTCTTTAGAGGTGAACCTTTGGGAGGCCACGGCCGCTTTGAAGTATTTTCACTTTCACCTACTAAGCTTTTGACTGGCGGTGAGGGTGGTTTAGTGACTACCAGCGATGATGAGATCGCCGCTCACGTTATAGCGGGGCGCGATTATGGCAATCC
>JAFSXH010000105.1 GCA_017444165.1 bacterium
GACTAACGCCTAACAGCATATCCCGAAGGAGTTAGCTTATCAGGATACCCTTATTCTCAAGGGGCCGTCCAAAAGCCCCCTACACAGTTCCTCGAAATCGAAGTTCTGCTTACTTTTGCGGGGTATTGTACAGCAATAGTTATAGCTTTGCAATATGAGCTACAGAGTTTTGTGTTTTGATCGGGCATCGAACCCGCTCAAAACACCGCCATTCATCTCCTACCTAAGAGGAAGGAGTCTTCTGGCGGATTGCGATAAAAACTGCCCAACACAGACGCAACATATCAGTCTTACAACGTAAAAACGCACAGTCATAGACAAAATTTGGCCTTTTGCGGTAAAGCCAATTTTCAGAATAGCAAAAGGCTAACCCAAAAGGCCAATATATCAGTTGCGACTTACAGTGAATTAATTAGCAACTCAAGGTAGCATGAAGAAGATCACATACTCCTATAGGCTCGATCTCCTCAACCTGGAGCGAAGGCTCATCTCTATCGGAAATTCCTAAACGAATCTTCGTTATTTCGCCTTCTACCGCGCCACAATATAGATACTTGCCAATGCATTTTTCAAGGTTGATATTTATAAACGGAAGACCTTGCGCAGAGACACATCTACCTTCACTCCGCTTAAATCCATACTCTGAACCCTTGGCATATAAAATATCTAACGAATCTCTGTCTACTCGCCCCAAAGAATAAACTCTTCCTGGTTCAAAATCAGACTTAGCCACCTTTAGATCAAAAGAACCACATGGATCATACGGCTGGCTTCCATAAGAACGCAAACCGAGATTATACGAAAAACGAGGATAACGTACTTTATCCTTATTTACACCAATATAAGCTCCATCTGGACGACTGTACAAAAGGCCATGTACTGTACCAGTCTCAAAAGTAGGATAATCACCTGTGATATTCTCTGAGATCAATGAGCTATCAAGTTCTGTAGGCAAAGATTTCTGCACAATAACATCAGCTCCAAAGCTATCAAAAAAGCCATTTACCTTATAGCAAGCCTCAATAGCTTCTCCGCCTAAAAAGATAAAACAAGGCTTATCTTTGAGTTCATGGTATTGCTCGCGCACACTCTTACACTGTTCTGTGAAGAGCCAAATATCTCTAATTATTCTGTGCCTAAACCAATCTTCTATGCACTCTGCCCCACTCTTACCTACACTGTAGGGAAACCTCAGAATAATGTTAGAATAAGACTCGCGTCCATCTCCATTCCATGAAAGAACGAGTTTACCTAAGTGAACTTTGCCTTTTTTATCAAGAATATCAATATCGTATACATCTTCATCATAACCTTGTAACAGAACTCTTCTGAGCGAATCAACTAAATCAGAAATGTTAGTCTTTGCCATTTTAGAATGGCCAATAAAACCGTCTTCAACAACACAGCCGACACGGGGAATTTTCTCACAATAGACCTGAACTTCATGCTCATTCAAATTAGTTCTATTCAGGTTGAAAATATGGAAGGCCAACTCATGCAGTATATCTTCAAAACCAGAATTGGCAACTCCACCTACTGATAAGGGAGTAAATTCATCTTTCACTTGTCCCCTATCATCACTGCTCCTCTTAATATAGTCAAACAACATAATATTTGATATAATGCAAAAGTTATGAGTTATGATAAAAAATTTAGAGAACGAGCTTTAGCATGTAAAGATAAATACAGCTTTGAGACAGCGGCAGAGATATTTGGTGTATCTAAAACATCTA
>JAFSXH010000106.1 GCA_017444165.1 bacterium
AAGAAACTTTTAGGACTACTGTACGTTATGCTGCCATTATAGGAGTTTAAAAACACATGGTTGATTGTAGTAGGGTAAACTGCAATAGCAATGGTTGCACTTAGCAAAACACCAAAACCGTAAGAGATGCCACGCCATATTTCACGTTTGTATAACATGTAAATTACATAAAATAGTGTCAAGAAAAAAACGTATATATATGTGCAGTATTGCGTTAAGAAGCCCAGGATATTTAATACAAAAATAGCGACTGCATAATTTACATTGAATTCTTTGATTAGGCGAATTTGCAAATAAGTTATACATATCGTGATAAATGTCAACATCATGTACATGCGCAGAAAACAAACTTCACCTATTCCTGATGGTGTCAAGCCCCAGAATGCAGAAGCCATCAAGGCGTGACTAGGACGCATTCCAATTTCTTTAGCAACAAAGAAAATTAACGGTATTGATCCCACAAAGAATATGATATTAATTGAATAAGCGAACCACCAAGAGAATTGATTAGGAAAGAATGAGCATATCGTATGCAATAAAAAATAGTATAACGGTGGATGTACATCAAGCGTTTGATTATGGTAAACGTTGCTATACGAAAAACTATCTTCTGGCTGTACAGTGAGTGTATTTTTGTAATAGAGGCCATCGTGCCAATGGTGAAAATAAGCCTTATAACTCGCAGTTTCACTTTGCACATAATTATCAATATTGTCCATCTTATCTCCAGCACCAGGAGCAATCGGAAACAAGAAGGGACAATCAGATTCAATTTTGTTAGACAACATGTACGACCATACTTCATCTACATGTGGAACTTTACGCATACAAAAGAAAGTTGTTGAAACTCCCAAACACAGAAATGTCAACAAGAGTAAAAAGGACCATTGATATTTTTGGATCGTTTTATCCATTGGTTATCGTTCTCTATTTCAGTTTGCAAACGGAAAGCAAGGATAGTCCAGGCAGATGAATTCCGCATTTAGAGAGAAATGTTAGAATATCAAAATCTGCATTCAAGATATTTGACACTATTTTTGTTTTTAAATCTGTCTCTGCATAGTTCCAACCACTTAAATTTTCAGTGCGATTCATGGTGATAAGCCGTCCGATTATCAAAGAAAAATAAAAATATGACCATTGTTCTTCGACAAGGCCACTTTTTTTTATGACTTTCAGCAGAGACTGATGCTCATAGCGGCGATAATGGTGCAACTCACGATCATGCAAAGAGTATAGTTTCATAAACGCTGGTACAGTGATGAGTACCTTGCCGTTGGATGCCAGATATTTAAGAATATCGGTGAGATATGCCGTATCATCTTCTATGTGTTCTAGCACATCCATCATTAGAATATAATTGAACTTACGTTTTGGCAAATGTTCTAAGGAGTTGACAGCGTGTACGTTACCATCATGGAGTTCTTCTTGCAGATTAATGTCCACTCCATAAACTTGGACATTTGGAAAACGTGCTACAAACCTGCGATCGAAGTAACTATCTCCGCATCCGATGTCCAGAACATTGCCTTCCATAGGCATCTTTTCCAAAATGCGCAAAATGCTCCTAGTTCTGGATAACTCCCACGGGTGACGATTTTGATTGTTACTAACTTCGCTTAAATCCATTAGTGATTCTCCTGCTCAATATTGGAGTCCATAATAATGTACATGGGCCTTTGTTTGGCTTCTACAAAAACTCTTGAAAGATAACTGCCCAATACACCTATACACATTTGTTGTAGGCCTGACACAAACAGAATGATACAAACGAGCGAGGACCAGCCGTCTACTGGATCACCGAAAAATATTTTTTTGATAATGACGAGTGCAATTAAGAAAAACGAAAATAAAAACAGCACGACACCGATTACAGATGAAATAATCAGTGGCATATTCGAAAATGAAACTATTCCCTCTATAGAATAGCTAAACAGTTTTGCAAATGACCATTTCGTAGTACCGCCAGCTCGCTCATGATTGTTGAAGGCTAGCCAATACGTACGATAACCAGCCCATTCGAAGATCCCTTTAGTAAAACGCGACCGTTCTCTCATAGAGAGGATGGAATTGACCATGCGCCGCGTCATCATAGAAAAATCTCTTGCCCCGTCTACAATCTTCACATCAGATAATTTATTGATTAACTTGTAAAACATCTTGGCAAAAAAGGAACGAATAATTGGTTCTCCCTTTCTGTCTATTCGTTTAGTAGCGATTCTGTCATATTTACCCGTACTAATCAGACGATACATTTCTGGAATTTTAGATGGCGGATCTTGTAAATCAGCATCTATAATGACGATATAATCTCCAGTAGCGGCTTCAAGTCCCGCAAGCATCGCTGCCTCTTTGCCGAAATTGCGCGAAAAACGAACATACTTAACGTACGTCGCTTTTTTAGAAAGTGCGTATATCCTTTCGTAAGTATCATCTGATGAACCATCGTCAACGTAAACAAGCTCTAACTGAAGTTCCTCAGGCAATTGCTCTTTTATTGAGCATATCTCCTGAAAGAATCTTTCAATATTTTCCCCCTCGTTAAAGCACGGAGTCACAATAGATAATGTAGTCACATTCGCCTCCCTTCTGCGCCACCGTGAAATATTCATACGGGGAAAGAACTCGTGATTTGCAAAAGATGTTAAGTCATACCTACTCTAAAGAACGGGTAGTGGCAAGATAAATTTACCTTCATCATCCCTGTAAACCTCCAGAGGATCAGGAGGAATAATCTCTGCTTCTAGTTCTTTTTTATCTTCATCTTGAGCAATTTTTGTCTCTTCACTCGAACCTAATGTTACTACAAAATATTTGCCATCAACTCCAAAATGGGAAAATTGGGCGTTGAGATTGGGAATGGGTATCTTTGGCCAGGGATTTATTATGGCATAATCATCAGTTATCTCTACCAATCCTTGCAAAGATTCGATGCGGCTGATCTTCTGTTGGGCAAAAGACATAATCAATTTGCGGAACATCATTGGCAAAGGCATAATGTCGGCCGTCCAGAAATTTTCAAAGACGATCTTAATGCAGTTGTTTACCGCTTTAAAACCTATATCAATGGAGAAGGGACAGGAGATGAGCTTTTTTACTTCGCCGCGAATACTGACCTTGCCGCCAGCAAAGACTAAACGAAGACCGTTGATCTCAACGGGAGCGTTGCGTTTTAATTCAGCGTTAAAAGCTGGACTGGACAAGAACGAATTTATAAGATCGGCACTAATCCTGATCACCAAACGCTCTACTTTTATACCTACTTGAGAGAGAAAATCTGCAGAAGATAAGCCCCGTTTAAGGTTACTAATTTTGAAAGAACATTCATCTACAGCTACTCCCTCGAAAGCCTTAGAAGTTATACGGCCATCTTTAGAGTTTAACTTTACCGAATAACCACTCTTTGATTCTTCCAAAGAGATAGAGATCTTTTCTAGACTAAAAGCATTGACATTATCTACCACTAAGGAGATTATTTGATCTAAGTTTAAGCCCACAGCAACCTTCCCCATAGAAAATGAAATTTTGCTTATTTTTCTGTTTTAGAACTTTGCTTCCCTTCCCCAGAACTTCCATGCGGGTTGTCTGTAACATAAAAACCACTACCTTTAAATACAATTCCCACATTACCCACAACTTTGTGCATACTCTCTTGACCACAATCTGGACATATAGTTAAGGGAGCATCATCGGCATGTTGTAATTTCTCTACTTCTTTATGACAATTAGAACAGCGGTAAACGTATATAGGCATAAACCATACCTCAAAAAATAATCAAAAACTCGTAATGCGTAACTCGTAATTTGCGAAGTTTTTTCTTCACAATTACGCATTACGCATTATAAATTACGCATTATGTTATTTGCCAAACTACTCCAAAGGATCGTCTTGGGTAATCATGACATCTATAGAATGTTTGTTTACTGTAACAAAATCTGCCGTATGCATGAGCGTATCGCCATTTATATTAAAAATGTTGGCGTTAGTGACGGAAATAAACTCTTTAGCACGCACGTTCAATTCGTCAGCTATATGAGAGTCTGCCACTAAATAGATCTCACCCTCGATACGGTGATTGCTAGTGTAAATTACAACTTCTTTGCGTTCTTTAGGAATACGCAACGACATATCTTTTCTCTCCCACCTTTTATTTACTTGACAGGATTGACGCAGTTAGGAACAGGCTCTTTTCCTTCAGAGAATATCTTGGCCAAACGAGCAGCCTCTAAACCTGTAACTAACTCAGCTTGTTCTGTGGAAGCTCCAATATGATGAGTAGCGTAACAATTGGGATGCTTGGCCAAGGCACTATCAAAATCAGCTACTGTTGTTCCTGGCTCGTTGGGCAACACATCTAAACCACAGCGCAAGCCTTCCTCATCTAAAGCCTTTAAGAGGGCATCATTATCGACAATCTCCGCTCTAGAAGTGTTGAGCAAGATAGCACCAGGCTTCATTGCTCCTAAGAACTCCTCACCGATCATCTTGCGCGTAGCATCTAAGAGAGGTACATGGATAGAGACTATATCAGCTTTCTTAGCCACATCCAAGAGAGTATCACAACGCTCGATGCCTAATTTTTCAGCCAACTCTGGAGTCAAACAGATATCATAAGCACAAATATTTACCTCGAAGCCACGCAGACGCTTAATTAATTCCGTTCCGATCATACCCGTACCGATCAAGCCGACAGTCTTACCTTTAAGACCTTGGGCCTTGCCGAACTCTTTCTTATTCCAATGTCCAGCTCTCAACTCAGCTACACAATCAGGAATGCGCCTCTCCAAAGACAGGAGCAACCCCATAGCCAACTCAGCTACAGCCACAGAATTCTTGCCAGGACAATTGACGACGCGGACATTGTGCTCCGTAGCGCAAGGAACATCTATGGTATTGACACCAGAACCAGCACGAATAACTAATCCTAATTGTTTAGCAACTTCGAAAGTAGCTTTTGTCACTTTAGTAGAACGAACGACTAAAATATTGACATCGGCGATATTATCTGGCAATTCATCCGCTGTAACAGTGGGATTATTGATAACCTCCGCTCCCTCTATGGCCTTGAAAGCCTCAATAGCAACGGGGCTGAGTTTATCGGCTAATAAGATCTTCATTTAAGTTGTACCTCTCTATTTTTTACTACGGCTTGAATAGCTCAAACCTTCCTTTAGTTAAGTTATCTTTCCTCTCTAATCAACCCGCACGACTCGCTGATCTGGTGTGTTGCGCAGAGGTGAAAGTTTCTTTATAGCCTCAAAGTAAAGAGGCTGGACTGGTCCTAAAACTCGTTTATCTTTGGCATCTTTGAAAGCTGGCTTTCTCGACATAGTCTCATTACTGACGATAACGTACTCCTTTTCAGGATCTAAGGGCGTTCCGTCCAATAACTTGACCTCTAAGAGGCGCGATCTCTCAGGACGTTTAGAAGAATACTTATAAATCAGACCACAGGGAACAGCCAATTCCGTAGCCTTATCACAAAGATCATCTTCAATTTCATCAATTACAGCTTGACCTTTAACCTTCATTGTTACGTAATTCTCTTCAGTAAAGGGCAAAGATGAATAGAGTTCTTTGTAAAGGATAGGTCCCTTAGAAATATTGCCGCGCAATGAACGGGAATTACAGATTCCGAATAGAGGTTTCTCTTCGCCTGGAAGATCAAAGCCAGGAAGGGTAGGTCTATTCTCTTTCGCTGCCTGCAAGATGGAATCAGCATGAATTTGATTTAATTTAGCCGCCTCTCTGTGGGCGTACAAAACATCCTCGCTGGCCTGGCCACATATCTCAGAACCGATCTTTTCTGCCTCTTCACGGTAAGGTTTCAGAATCGCTTCTACTTCTGGATCGGGAGTCAACTCTGAACAGATAACGGGTATGAGTTGAGCTTTTACATCAGTTATATTCCAAACATCTGAAAGATTTAAAGTTATATCAACTTTACCTAAGTATTGAGTCTTAAAACCAGCTTGAACGATCATTGTATTATTGACGATCTTGCCGTTAGGAATGGGAGTATGGCTGTGACCGCCAACAATGAGATCAATCCCTGGAACTTCTTGAGCTAACTTTATATCTTCTTCATAACCGATATGGGAGAGGACTACTATGAGATCCGCTCCAGCCTTGCGCATTAAAGGCAGATAGTAACGGACAGTATCAGCTGACTGACGAAATTCTAGATCTTCTAACTTAAATTCAGCGATAAAGTGGCGAATGTCGGGAGTATCTAAGCCCAAAATACCCACCTTCAAACCATCTACATCGATAATACGGTAAGGTTCGGTATTCTTATAAGTCATACCATCAGAAAGGTGCTGAACATTACTTAAGAGTACGGGGGAATCTAGGGCTTCGATCATCTTGTCCAAGGCTTCTTGTCCCCAGGCAAAGTCGTGATTGCCCAGAGCAACGCCATCAAAGCGCAGACTGCCCAAAGCCTTGCAGTAAGAAACACCTCTAGTCAGATAGGCAAACATGCTCCCCTCAGCTAAATCACCGCCATTTAATAAGATCGTCGGATAAGGATTATCCTTGCGAACCTTTTTAATGAGGGAAGCCAAGTAAGATATACCACCGACCTGAGAGTTAGTGCTTATATTTGGAGCTAAGGCTGGTTCAACTGTTCCATGGACGTCGTTGACGTGCAAAATCGTCAGATGACGTTCCTTTGCTTCTGAAGGAACCTCAGCATTGACGAGATCTGCGGAAGAGATACAGAACAGAAACAAACTGCTCAAAGCTATAGAGCCGAGCCAGTTCTTAAAGTTACTCATTTGCGCCCCTTCTTGTTAGTTTTTTTGACTTCGAAGTGGAGATTCTCTGGACGAATAGCATTCATTTCCGCTGTGCGCGGGGCGATCTTTCCATCGCTGACTAATTCATCTAAAGAACTTTCCAGAGTACGCATGCCATATTCACGATTTAATTCAATCGTAGAGTAAATTTGATGTACTTTATTCTCACGGATGAGATTAGCTATAGCGGGGTTGTTAATAAGGATCTCCCTAGCGGCAATGCGTCCACCTTGATCTGAACGTGCCAACAATTTTTGGGAGAGTATAGCTCGCAGAGTGCTGGCCAATTGGGTGCGGGCTTGAGCTTGACGCTCACCAGGAATAGCTCCTAAAACTCTCTCAATGGTACCCGTGGCATCTGGACTGTGCAAACTAGCAAAGACTAAATGACCCGTCTCCGCTATCGTTAAAGCCATCTCAATTGAGGCGGCATCGCGCAATTCACCGATCAAGATCACATCGGGATCTTGGCGCAGGCCACTATTTAAGGCCTCAGCAAAAGAATGGGTGTGACGGCCGATCTCTCTTTGAGATATAATTCCCTTGCCAGGTTCAATAACAAACTCTATAGGATCTTCCAGAGTCAAAACGTGAGCACTGCGACTCTGTAAGAGTGTATCTAAAAGACAGGCTAAAGTTGTAGATTTACCCGTGCCAGCGGCTCCAGTAACCAAAATAAGTCCAGAGTTGGGTAAGAGATCGTTTTGCAGATTTACATCCAGATTAATGTCAGCGAAGGAAGGAATCTTTTTTGGTATAAGGCGCAAAGCCGCCGAGGGACCCAGACGATCAAAATAAGCATTTAGGCGCACACGACCGCAATCTGGCAACTCGAAAGCTGTGTCTAACTCCAAATTCTTCTCCCACTCTTTGCGCGTGCGATCATCTAGAAAATAAACTATA
>JAFSXH010000107.1 GCA_017444165.1 bacterium
CTTCCCATATATCTTTCCATAAGTAATCCGTGTCATGTATGCAAAGAAGATAGAGAGAATTTTTTCCGATACATAGTAATGGTTGGACTAAGTTGGGGAGTTTATTCGTTGAGATCACACCACAGCTAGAAATGAACATCGTAGCAACTATAGCGATTATATAAAATAGTGGAAACAAGGGGTATACTCTTTCAGCAAAATCTAAGTAAAAGAGGTGTTTTTCCCCAATATAAGGGACACAATAATAAGAGATAAATAAACCAAATATCCAGATGATGAGTGATGTAGTAGTTATAACCTTGATCTTTTTTGTTATATCATAATTTTGCAGGCAGTATCCAAAGTAAAATAGAGGCATACAAGCTAAAGCTATATCTAAACTTAGAGGTAAACTTTGTACTTTGCTCCCTATGTAAATTCCTGAAATTGCGCAAACTGTTATAATTGTAATGAATAAAGTTTTATTGTTAATTTTTAAGTGTAAATAATCGAATATGCTTCTCCCAAAAAATAAGGCAACACAGAACCAAGTTGCTCCCAAATATGAAATCTCTATCCCCTGTATTTTTACTGAAACTCCGCTGGCATAGGTCAAAATATTTATATTTTCAGCCAAGAATATATTAAAGAAATTTGTCCAGTTCATATTTTGCATATCATGGATATTTATGGCCGTTCTTAAGGTATACATAATTAAAACTGGAATTATCAGATGCCGAAAAGCTCTCTCCGTTTTGCTGATAAATTGATCATTATTAGTTGATAATTTGAATGTTACAGCAGATAGTATAAAAAATAGGGGCATGTGGAATGAAAATATTACACTTTTTAGAAGCAGTTCTGTGCGTCCCTCAATCATACAGTGACCAAATATAACTAGAATTATACTTACACCTTTGGCAAAATCTATCCAATCTATGCGTTTTTTTGTATTTTGTTCCGTTTCTTCTGCTTTTTGTATATCATCTTCCATAGAGCAATTATAGTTATTTAGACCTTAGAGAGGAAGTAATATTCTAGCAAAAAAGTTTCTAATATGAGTGAATTCAAATTATCTGACAATCACAGCGGCTTGAATGTTGAATATTATAATTTACCTAACAATTGGCGAGGGGCTGGCAGAACGATCATGCTTCCCAATCGTCACTTAACTTGGCAGACTATTTTTGTCAACGATGGCGATGGAACTCTGTGTTTTCGCAATGGTCCTTTAACTTTTATGGGTATGGGTGGTTGGCGTAATCTGCCCATTATGCAAAATGGCAACCTTTTAAATGGCATATTGAGCGATTTGCGTCCTTTTTTGGGAAATTGTCAAAATATTAATTTGATAGATAGCAATTTCGCTCCTAACAACAGAGCTAATGCGGCTAGGCAAAGTGGGCGTTTGGGCCAAATGATGGCTATGATGCAGGTCAGTGTCGCCGATTTTGATTTTACAGGAAAGTTAGCCCTGTTGCGTCAAGGGCGAAAGTGTCACGCTGAGATCTGCTCTTCTTTGACCTGTCAAGATATGGGTGGGGGCTTTTTGCCTATTGCGAGCAGTTCGGTAATTGTTAATTGCAGTTATGGATGCTTTGCACCAGAAGCAAATTTCGCTAGCAATTGGAGTTCATTTTTAGGTGTTTTGCGCTCTCGTCGGGAGGATGGGCAGTTCAAAAAATGGTTATCTAACTATAACTCTAAACTTGTGCAGAGCAGAAAGCAAGTTTCTCAAGCTAGTCGTCCTTCGACTCAATCTAATAGTGGAGGCAGAAGTAGCATTCTTGATCAGGCCATACAGGCTCGTGACAAGGCGTATCGAGATTTGCAAAGTTCTATTAAGAGATCTAACGATCTCAATAGCAAGGTTGCTCAAGGTTGGTGTGATGTCATTCGTGAGCGCACCGACATGGTCAATCCTTACGATCCTTCGCAGAAAGTGGAGACTAATAACAATTATCATTACGCTTGGGTCAATCGTGAAGGTGAAGTTATTAATACCGACAGTTGTCTCTTTAATCCCAATACCGATTACGACTTTAATAGCACTGAATGGACTCAGATAAAGTAACCCTATGCGCAAAGTAAAAAAGTGGTGGATACCTTGGTTATTCTTAACTCCCGCTCTGGTTATATTGGGAACGTTCGTTCTCTATCCCATGTTTTTCGGCAGTGTATTGGCCTTTTTTGATTTTAGTCTTTTGAGTTACGATGAAGGAGGAAGTTTACTTCCTCCGCGTTGGGTAGGTTTAGCCAATTTTCGTCGCTTATTTAGTGATATCTATTTCATCAAGGCTATGCAAAACTCTATCCTTTACGTTTTAGTTGTACCCATTTTGCAGGCTATAGCCATATTCTTAGCTTGGCTCTTAAATGAGGATACTTCCTTTTCTAAGTTGAGTCGTACAGCACTGTATATTCCTGTAGTAACTTCGATGGTTGTGGTCGGTATCGTCTGGAAGTGGCTCTTGCGCACTGATGGTTTGCTAAACCAAATAATAGCTTTTGTAAGTTTTGATAAGGTAGCTCCCATACCGTGGCTAACCGATACTAAGATAGCCATCTTTTCAGTTATGTTAGTGACTATGTGGCAAGGAATAGGTTACTATTTGATCCTTTATCTAGCGGGCTTACAGGCTATTCCTAAAGAGATCGAAGAGCAGGCTCAGATCGATGGAGCCCAGAGTTGGCAGATCTTTAGAAAGATAATTTTGCCCCTTTTGAAACCGACTATTGCCGTCTGCAGTCTGTTATCTTTGATCTCAGCTTTGAAGGTTTTTACAGAAATTTATATCATCACCGGCGGTGGACCGCAAAATTCTACCTTGACCAGCAGTTTTTATATTTATCAAAATGCTTTTGAGAATTTTGATATGGGATATGCGGCTTCGATGGCCCTTGTCTTGGCGGCAGTTATTGGAGTGGCGACATTGGGACAGCGTTTTATGTTTGCGGAAAAGGCTTAGAGGTTCAATGCTCTTTGAGAGATCGGTTTTATGCAAAGGGCAAAAGAGCATCTATGATAATCTGTTGTGTGCTGTAAATTGCTATTAGGAGTCTTATGTTGAAAAAAAATCGAGTTGTTGTGGCTTTACTGGTTTGGTTTAGTTTTATCTTTCTCTTTATGAATTTTTTTCAAGGATTTAGTATTTTAAATTGGTTAGCTAAGATGCAAATAATTCCAGCTCTGCTCTCAGTTAATCTGTTTGTGTTAATATTTTGGTTAATGGTGACGTGGCTTTGGGGAAGGATCTATTGCTCTCTGGCGTGTCCTTTAGGAATCTCTCAGGATATTTTCTCTCACCTGCGCAAGGGGAAAAAATCTTTTAATTATGAGCCTGCTAATAATAAATTGCGTTATGTAATTTTGATAGCTTATATTGCCTCTCTGTCATTAGGTATTCACGCTGTTTTTACTCTGCTTTCACCTTATGCTATCTTTGCTCGTTTTGCAGCCAATGTGGTTAATCCGTTATCTGTCATTTTAACTCGCCTTTTGGTTGGGGGAGGCATGGTTAGCAATTTCGCTTTTATGCATTTAGATAAATTGACCGTGGAATTTTTTTCTTATGGGCTCCTCTCTTTGAGTCTATCTGTAATTATAATGCTGGTTATTTTAGTAGTGGCGCATCTGAAGGGGCGTTGGTATTGTAATAATATTTGTCCTGTAGGGACGCTGTTGGGGCTTATTAGTTTTAGATCCAGACAGAGGATCTTTATCGAAGTTGATAAGTGTGTAAAATGTGGCAATTGTGAAAGAAAGTGCAAAGCTTCCTGTATAGATTCATCAAATTACACAGTTGATAATTCTCGCTGTATCGTTTGTTTCAATTGTTTAGATGGCTGCCCCAAGGAAGCGATACATTTTGGTAAATTAAAAAAGTAATAGTTTAAAAGGTA
>JAFSXH010000108.1 GCA_017444165.1 bacterium
AAAAAAGGTTACTAGCGTTGTTTTAGGATTAGCTAAACAAGGCTCGCTTACACAGGAAACCTCCTTAACGGGCCACTTAGAGTCCGTGGATAAAGCCAATGTCGTTTCGCGTGTGGCAGGCAGAGTTCAGGACGTTTTAGTGCGTGCTGGTGATAAGGTCAGCAAGGGCCAGTTGTTGGTCCAGTTGGACAACAGTACACAGACCACCAAAGTCAATGCCGCAAAGGCCGCCCTGGCACAGGCTAACGCGGGACTGGTGCAGGCTCAAGCTAATTATCACGCCGCCCAAACCAAGGTGGAGCAGGCCAAGGAGAGCGAGGGCATTATTGATGTGTCTTCCTCTTTGGAAGTGCAGAGAGCGCGTCAGGGAGTGACTCAGGCGGAGGCCAGTCTAGCTAGTGCACAGGCCAATTACGATGATGCCCTTTACAATATGCGCCGCCAACAGGATCTCTTCGCTAAGGGAGCTGTTTCCAGTTACAACAGAGAACAGGCTGAATTGAGAGAACGCACCAGTTTTGAGCAGTTAAAGGCCGCTAAGAGTGGTTTAGCCACTGCTAAAGAAGGGTTGCGCATAGCGGAGAATGCTCAACGTCAGGTCTCAATTTCTAAGGGCGATGTCAAAAATAGTTTGGCGGCTTTAGAACAAGCTGCGGCCGCTGTAGAACAGGCTAAGGCTTCGGTTGTATCTGCCCAGGCTTCTTTGGAGGCGGCGGTCATAGATTTAGAAGATATGGCGGTAAAGTCTCCCATTACGGGTACAGTTACAGTGCGCAACGTGGAACCAGGCCAATCTCTAGGAGCCAATGGAGCCACTCTATTTACTATAGTTGATAACTCTAAATTGGAGATGATCTCTTCCGTAGATGAGCAATTTCGTCCTTACATTAAGCCAGGTACAAAATTAGAACTTAAAACTAATATTGTCAGTGATAAAGTACCTGCCAAAGTTATTGATGTTATTCCCGCTTCCGATCCTGCCAGTCATACTATTAAGGTTCGTCTCTCCATACCCAATACTACGGGGATGTTAGTCGAGGGAGCCTATGTTGAGTCTCCTATTCCTATTAAAGAGATCAGCGGAGTTATAGTGCCTCGTGAAGCTGTTACGGTCTCGACTACAGGAACTTTCGTTATGGCCTTTGAGGGTGGTGAAAGTGAAGGAACGGCTAAACGCTATCCTGTCGAATTGTTGTACTCTACTGCTGAAGAATCGGTTGTTAAGGGTATCACCCCTGGTTTAAAAGTTGTCACTTCGGGAGCCATAGATCTCGTTGACGGTGAATCCTTAAAAGTAGAAGAGAATGGGAAAGATTAAGCTGTGAGTATTTGGGAATTTTGTATCAAGCGGCCCGTTTTCACTACGGTGCTAATGTTGAGCTTGGTCTTAGTCGGTATCATGGGCTATACACGTATGGGTGTAGACTTGATGCCAGACTTTGATGTACCCGTCGTCAGTATATCCACTACTTACATCGGTGCAGATCCAGAGGTTATGGATCAGGATGTGACCGATGTTATTGAGGAACAAGTTGGTACTTTAGAGGGTATCAGGAGCATTACCAGTGCCTCTTATGAAGGTTACGCTACGACTACTATCGAGTTTGAACTATATCGAGATATTGATGTGGCCACTCAAGAGGTGCGCGATAAGGTCAGTATTGCCGAGCGCGATCTTCCCGATGGTATTGAAAAGCCTATCGTACAAAAGATTGACCCCAACGCTCAGCCGATTATCTATCTGTCTTTGAGCGGTGATGTGCCTTATCAGAGACTTTCACAGATTGCCGATCTGCGTTTGAAAAACCAAATTCAAAATGTCGGTGGTGTAGGTAGCGTATATCTCTACGGTTTCCGTGAGAGGAATGTGCGTATTTGGCTAGACCATGATGCCATGGATAAGTATGCCTTAGGGCCTATGCAGGTGGTGCAGGCTCTGGGTGTTTGGCACGTTGAGTTGCCTGGTGGACGTATCGAGACTAAAGAGCGCGAGAGTACGATCAAGATGAAAGGTGAGTACTCCAGCATAGATGAGTTGGCCAATATGGTCATCTCTTGGCATAATGGTTCTCCTGTGCGACTCAAAAACATTGCTAGGATCGAAGATGGTGAGGAAGACGTTCGCTCCGCCTCTCGTGTCAATGGCAAGGCTTGTATTACTCTGGCGGTAGTTAAACAGACTGGTGCAAATAGTGTAGGTATTGCTAAAGAAGTTATTGCCAGGTTACCTGAATTTCGTCTTAACATCCCCGCAGGTATGGATCTGGATGTCACCTACGACTCTACAGAATTTATCGAACAGTCCGTTGAGGGTGTGGGCCACGACTTGATCTTGGGTGGTATCTTCACAGCTATAGTAATTTACATGTTCTTGCGCCACGTCAAGATGACTATTATCAGCTTGATCTCCATTCCTGTATCTCTGCTAGGTACTTTTGGCTTTATGTACTTCTGTGGATTTACAATCAACCAGATCACTATGTTGGCTATGTCACTGGCAGTAGGTATGGTTATTGACGATACTATCGTGGTTTTGGAGAATATCTTCCGCCACATGGAAGAAGACCATACCTTAACCTCTAGGAAAGCTGCTACTAATGGTACGGGAGAGGTAGCCTTTGCCGTTCTGGCCGCTACGATGAGTATCGCCGCTATCTTCTTGCCCGTGGCCTTCATGGGTGGTGTTATCGGACGAGTCTTCTTCCAGTTCGGTATCAGTATCGGTATTGCTATCTGTTTATCTTACACCGTTTCTATTACTTTGACTCCAATGCTCTGTGGACGTTGGCTAAAGTTAGAACATCATGATAACTTTATAGTCAATCTGTTTGGCAAGATCCTCACTGGTTTAGATAATATCTACAGAGCGACGTTAGCTGTAGCTCTGAAGAATCGCTTTACTAGGGTGATGGTTATTATAGGAGCTGTGGTCTTCTTCGCCTTCTGTCTATTTTTGGGCTCGATGGTCGGTCAGGAATTTTCACCCAACGCAGATAGAAGTGGTTTCTTGATCGCTATCAGTACGCCAGTAGGTTCTTCTATGGAGTTTACCGATGATAAGAGCCGCAAGATTGCCGCTATTGCCAGTAGTTATCCTGAAGTTAAGCGTGTGATGGAGATGGTCGGTAATACGAGGACGAGCGAAGTCGATGAGGCTACGGTGGTGGTACAGCTCGTACCTAGGAGCAAGCGTACGAGATCTCAACAAGAGATCATGGATGATATGAGAGCCAAATGTGCCTTAGTAGCTGGTTGTAAAGCCTTCCCCTCTCACTTCCCCAGTATGGGCGGTGGCGGTCAGCGTCAATCTGACTTAACTTATGTCGTTCAGGGTCAAGATTTAGACAAGTTGGAAGAGATCAATAGACAGCTTTTGGACTTGATCAATTCTAATAAGAGATTAGCCGACTCTGACTCTGACTTAGAGCTCATACAGCCACAAGTTCAAGTTTATCCCAGACGCGATGCCGCCGCCGATGTCGGTGTCACCACCAGCGATATCACTAGTGCTGTGCAGATCATGATGGGTGGTGTCGATGCCGCTAAGTTTAAAGTGGGCAGTAAGCGTTACGATATACGTGTCAAAGCCGAAGATAGTTTCCGCACTAATGTCGATTCTATGAAAAATATTGTCTTGCGCACAGCTTCGGGCAAAGAAGTTAAACTTATGAGCGTGGCCAATGTTGTAGAGAGTGTAGGCCCCAAGACGGTCAACCGTTTTGATCGCATGCGTTCTATCAAAATTACTGCTAACTTAGCCAGTGGCAGTGGCTGGACGACTGGTCAAGCTGGCGACTGGTTCGAAAGTGAAGCTAAAAAGATTCTGGTTAAGTATCCTGGTTACACCATGACGACCACGGGTATGACGAAGATTCAAAAAGAATCTATGCAATACATGATATTTGCCATGTACTCAGCGGTAGTTATTGTATACCTAGTGTTGGCCGCCCAATTTGAATCGTTTATTCACCCCTTCACGATCATGATGACTGTACCCTTAGCTTTAGGTGGTGCGTTGATAGGCCTCTTTGTCTGTCACCAAAACTTGAGTGTCTTTGCTCTAATCGGTATGATCATGTTGATCGGTATCGTCACTCGTAACGGTATCTTGCTAGTAGAGTTCGCTGTGCAGTTGCGCGATGAAGGTTTGACTCCGCCAGAAGCCATGTTGAAAGCTGGTCCTTTGCGTCTGCGTCCTATCTTGATGACCGCTCTCTCTACTATTATCGGTGTTGTGCCTGTAGCTTTGGGCCTCTCCGAAGGTGGTGAGGTTCGTGCGGCTATGGGTGTAGCGGTAATTGGTGGTATGTTGATTTCAACATTTTTGACACTCTTTATTGTACCTGTGGCGTACATAACTTTTGATGGTATCTTAGAGCGTGCATTCAAGTTATTATCCTTCTTCGGTTTCAAGCCTCACAATGATAGTGAGGATGAAGAGGAAGTTAAGACTGATAGTGTTGACTTGAAGAAAGCCAGTGACATACGTTCAGGCAAAGTGATTAAAGATTCTGGTGATAAGGAGTAGGATAGTATGAATTACAATCGTTGGATAATCTCGACTATAGCCTTATCTCTAGGAGTAGTCGCTTTGAATTGTGGTGTCAGGGCTGAGGGAGTTGCTGAAGAAAAGGCTCTTGCCCCTGAATTGCCCGCCTACCAGGCTGGTTCTGTCCCCGAGGCCCCTTCTGGGGCTAAAGTTGAGTCTGGTGAATCTTTAGGCAAGGTTTTGCCTCTGGAAGTTGCCGATATTCCTGGAGCTCCCACTTACACTATGCGAGATGCCATGAAGATGGCCATGGATAACTCTCCTACTTTGAGAGCCTCTAGAGCGGCTTACGAGCAGGCCAAAGGAGCCACGGAGGAAGCCAGGACTGGAGGTCGGCCTACAGTAGATTTTGGGGCCAGTTATATCTTTACCGTTCCCGAAGCTGCGGCCAATATGGGCGAAAATAGGATAGTCATAGGCCATCAGCACAATTACGGTGTCAATCTGACTTTGAGTCAGGTGATCTCCACTTTTGGTCGTTTGCATTATGCTGTTTTAGCTTCTCAGATGAGTGAATACAGTGCTCTGGAACAATATCGTCAAGCTCTGGAGAGTCAGTTGGCTAGGACGGCCAACAACTACTTAAATGCTCTTTTAGCTCAAGAAGCGGTGGTTATTGCCGCTCAACAATTAGATGCACAAACTTCTTCTCTCAAACAGGCTGAAGATCTCTTCGCTGGTGGCACAGTGGCTAAGTTCGATGTCTTGCGCGTTAAAGCGGCTAAAACTAGTGCTGAGTTGGCTTTGATAGAAGCCAAGAATGCTTTGCGTTTGGCTAAAGCAAATCTCTGCAGTGATATGGGATTGCCCCAAGGTACAGAGTTTAATCTGCATCACTTCGATTGGGCCAAGGTGCCTGTAGATATAGGTGGGGTTTATGATCTGGAGAGTTCGATAAACGATGCTTTAGAGCGCAGACCAGAAGTAAAAGCGGCCATATGGGCTAAAGAGGCCGCCCGCGCCCGTTTGGAGGCTTCGCGCAACAATCGCAATCCAACTTTGGCCTTACAGAGCGTCGTCAACAATACTCAGAAGACCTCTATGTCCTCAGGAACGACCTGGACAACGACTTTAGCGTTGCAGATCCCCATTTACGATGGCGGCGAGGAGAAGGCTCAAAGTAAGCAATTGGAAGCGGTAGTTGAGCAATTGGATAGTAACTTAGAGAATGTGCGTCGTGGAGTGCGCCTCGATGTTGAAAAGTGCTATTACAATTTAAACAGCCGCTGGGAAGCTATCTTACAAGCTGAGTCTGGTCTAGAGCAAGCCCAAGAGGCTTATCGTGTGGCTGAAGTGCGCTATGCAGCAGGATTATCTACTCCGACCGAACTGTTAGATTCTCAGACGGCTTTAGTGTCGGCTAAACGCAGTTTAGCGGTGGTTAAATACAATTATTTGGGAGCCAATGTCGATTGGATGTTGGCAACTTCGGGACCCTTCCCCTTCAAAGTTGCTGGGCCTATCGATAAATCTGATCTCAAGAGTGATCTTGAGGCTTGGTATGTCGATCCTACTGTGGAAGAAAACGAACCTGTGGAGTTGATAAATCCTATCAAGGATAAGGATATTCCTGAAGCTGTGCATGAGTAATAATTGAGAGGGGTGAGGTTAGTATGAGTCGCAACAGTGACCGCAAGGAGCAACTTTTAGATGTGGCTTCTGAATTGTTCTCTAAGTATGGTTTAGAGGGTACGACTACCAAAGATATTGCTCGTGAAGCTGGGGTGTCTCCTGGTCTTTTATACCACTATTACTCTTCTAAAGAGGAACTCTTTTGCAGTCTGATTAGACGTTATAAAGAAGAACATGCAAAAAGGTTCGATATAGAAAAGTACAAGGACAAAGATCTGGAAAGTGGTCTCAAAGAGATTTTGGGCGATTTCCGTGATGAAGTGCATAAACACAGAGACACCTTGCGGATTGTATTTAGAACTGCAGCTATATTTCCCTCAGTTAAGGAAGTGTTAGAAGATATCAAGCACCATGATGACATATTAGTGCAGTTTTTTATGGCTAAGTGTGACTCTGGGGAATTAGCGGCTGATTTTGCTGTCGATAAAGTGGCTTCTATACTGGCTCATATAGTGGTTATGAGTGAATTGCACAGGGAATTTTTCGATCTCAATTTGGACAGTTTAGTGCATACGTTTCTATATGGAATCAAGGGAACCCCGCACTCAGAGGCAGACCCATTTTAGTGAGTAAAACTCAACAATGCGCGGCTCTCAATATTTAATTATTGTGAGCCGCGCATTGTGCATTCAAAATAATTTTAGAATTATTGTGGGGCTATGGCTTCTAAATCGTGTTTGGCGTAAGCATTGTTAGGATCTATCTCCAAAGACTTGCGCAGAGCCTCGATAGCCTCTTCTGTTCTGCCTTTTTGGGCCAATATGTTGCCGCGCAGATAAAACACCATCGTATTGTTGGGATCTATAGCTGCGGTTTGATTCAATTGCTCTAAAGCTAAATCTAAGTAGCCCCCGCCCTTCTGAGCGTAAAGATTGGCCAACATGATCCAGCTATTGATGTTCATATAATTCTCTCTCAAGCTCTTTTGCAAAAAATCCACAGCTGGATCGATAAAACCAGCGGCTCCGTAGATCTCAGCTAACTTGTAAAGAACTTCAGGATCGCGGGGATCAAACTTATAAGCCTCGGTGAAATCCTCCACCGCTTCTTTTATTTCACCATTCTCATAATGACGCTTACCGCGCTCGCGATGGATCTCAGCCATACGCAGATGTTCATTGTTCATACTCATGACCGCTCGCTTCTGCTTAGTAAACTTATAACCTGCCTACATTGTATATCATAGGGAATAAATTTGACCTTGCCACTCTAATTCTATTCCTTCTTCTATTAAGGCGTTCTGGAAGGAGAGCAAAGTTTCGTCTTCATGCCAAACTTGAGAGGGGACTTTGCGATTATCTAAACAGAAAGCCACACATAGAGCCGCTACTTCGCCGACATTCCACTCTATAGGATGTAATCTATAACATCCATTAGTTATGTGGGTGACGGAAAGATTTTTGCCTCCTGCCAATAGGTTTGTAAATTTTTGAGGAATCAACGCTCCTAGAGGAATTTGGAATGGCAGAGAACTCACATCGACATAATTGTCGCCCTTCGTGGTTGGATGGAGATCTAAACGATAAGCTCCAATACCTACACTGTCTCTAAATTTAGCGGCTCTGACCTCTTGTTTACTTAGTCCTGTGATAGCTTGGCGTGCTTCCAGTCCTACGTGTTGTTCTAAAACAGTAAATAGTCCCTTGATTCGTCGCGACTCTCGGATATAGGGGGCGGCGGCTAAACCGTCTTTGGTTCCTGTGATATCGGGACGCAAACGCAGACCAGGCCAACCTTGCTCTTGCATCCAGGAGAACATGCTCAAGCTCAACTGGCGCGCCCCCTCTAGATGTTTGGCTTTCTCTTGGGGAGTGACATCAATAATATTGCCCAACATGTAATCGATCTGAGGCCAGTTGACTAAGACTATATCGGAAGTTCCCGGAGGGTAATTAAATTGTTGAGCGCAAGAGATGCGCCTAAACGTCCAGAGATCCATGGGGCCGCGCTCGGGTTGGGGATGGAGGGGATTAAAACTCCTCACCACTGGTTCCAGAGTTATGGGGTGAGTCGCCTGCCAAGATAAGAGAGGAGACCCCCAAGAAGGCTGAAGATCTGGTACATAAGAATGCCAAAAATCGTACTGTTCTGGTTTGGGAAGTGTATGATCGCTATATGGATCGTAATCGATCACAAAACACCAAGATATAGCCTGTTGATTTTGAGGATCAGCCTCTTCTTTGGCGTGAGGTTCACCCGTTTCTGCTTTGGCTTCACTGCCTATGGAGTAGTCCGCTTTAGCTAAAGGCAAGAGATCGCCACATTCTGTGGCATCGATAAAGTACTCAGCTTTGACAATAAAAGTCTCTCCTTGAGAATTTTTCAGGATCACCTCTTTTATTTTATCGTCAACAGTGTGAGCTTCTATGGGAATGGAGTGTAAAAAGATCTGTAACTGGCCTGAACTTACATAAGGGCGCAAGATAGCTTCGATTATAGCTGAACTTACCAGCGGTTCGTGGCAGAGAGCCGAGACACAGCCTAAACCAGGATTGAGCCTCTGCCAATTTTCATCCTTGAGGGGATACCAGGCGTGATAATATTGGCGTACATATTGGCGAAATTGGCGGTAGGAGCGCGTTGCCCCCTTATCTTCTATCCAAGGATGTTCATCGGGAGGAACGGCTTGAGAGGTGAACTGTCCCCCTAGGCGATCATACTCTTCGGTGACGATGACCTTCAAACCGCAACGCAGAGCGGCCCAAGCAGCGGCAAACCCACCCGTCCCTCCACCAATAATGGCTAATTGGGCCTTATAATCTTTACCCATCTTTTTTGTCCTCTGCATTTTCTGTGTCGTTGCTGTCTTCTTCACTGTCACCCTGGGTCAATAGAGGACCGTACTGTTTATCGCGCACTTGATTTAAGATTTTATTGACCGCGTCTATAGGGAAGCGCATGATGGCACTTATGTCGCGCAACATAGTTAAGCTGGCTTCGTATTCAGGAACGATAGATTCACTGCAACCCTTGCTTATGAGCTGTTGCATGTGTTCCATACTGCGGGCTCTAGCGAGAATTTTTAGAGAGGGATTGACATTGTGTATATTCTCTGCCGTGATCGTAGCCGTTTCAGAATCTGGCATGGTTATTATTGCCAAGGCGGCTGATTCTAAACCAGCGGCTTCTAGTAAAATAGGTGAAGAGGCATCACCGCCTATAACTTTTAAGCCTGCGCCTTTGGCCAATTTGACGCGATTAGGATGGGCTTCTATGACTAAGATCCTCTCTTTGAATGGGATAGCCTTACAGATAAAACTGCCCATATTGCCGTAGCCTACAATGATTATATGATCACGCATGGT
>JAFSXH010000109.1 GCA_017444165.1 bacterium
CTGTTTAGGACAGTTTGTTGTGTTGAGGATGGGGTATGGGTTGGAGAAAGGATCTTTGTCTATTATTTGGAGGGGCGGTGTTATTTTGGGGACTCTGTTCTAATAGTGTTGCCCAGGTTGTTTATAAGTATCATGAAGTTGTGGCTGGGGACACCGTATATTCTATAAGTAAATATTACAATGTTGATAGCAGTGAGCTTCTGCGTATCAATGCTCAGACTATTATTAATGGTAATGGTTTGCAAACTGGATCGATCTTGTTGATTCCAGTCAGTTCTTATAGACAGACTCTTGAAGTTTCTCCCGTTTCTGAGGTGGAGATACCAGAGCCTAAAGAGGTCGAATTACCAGAAACAGTGACTCCTGCTCCAAAGAGCAAGCCCAAAGTAACTTTGGCTAGTTCCACGCGCCAGCCCACAAGAAGGAGGAGAGGCAGACGCAAAAATAATTACAGCATTGCTGTTGGTTCTGATGGCCAGGTAGTTAAAATTCCTGAGTATGTCGATCCGCATGCTGTTGAAGAGGAAAGTGCTGAGGTTGAGGAGCTTTTAGAGAAGGCTAAGGGATATATGGGTGTTCCTTACGTTTGGGGTGGGACTACGCCGAGTGG
This sequence comes from bacterium, assembly GCA_017444165.1. Lineage (GTDB taxonomy): Bacteria > Vulcanimicrobiota > Xenobia > Xenobiales > Xenobiaceae > RGIG3641. The sequence goes on from JAFSXH010000109.1 coordinate 611, forward strand.
TTTTGATTGTTCGGGTTATGTGCAGTACGTATACCGTGAAGTGGGGGTAGATCTACCTAGAACGGCTGATGTGCAGTTTTTGGTGGGTGATAAGATTAATATTGGAGATGAAAAACCTGGCGATATGGTATTTTTTGAAACTTACACCGCTGGAGCTTCTCACGTGGGTATTTATCTGGGAGATGGCGAGTTTATCCACGCCTCCTCTTCTGGCTGTGTCAAGATAAGCAGTTTGGAAGAGAGTTATTTTAATCAGCGTTACTTAGGGGCGCGAAGGGTTTTTAAGGATTAGGTAAGATTACTTTGACAGTTTGGCGCAGAGCTAAAACTTTTAGAGGAAGCTGAGAGAGGAGCATTCCGTCTACGCGTACTGGGTAGGTATGAGGACTTTCTGGTACTATGGAGACTTTGGGTGTTTGTAAGTAATTAACGTGGGGGCTCTTTAAATGTTGGCCTCTGTAAATTTGGGGAGCCAGAGCTAAAACTTGGCGTTTGCTCATATTGTGGAGTATACATACATCCAAAAGGCCATCGTTTAGTTGAGCTTGGGGGGCGATCTTTATACGTGAGCAGTAATAGGGGGAGTTAGCGACAGTTATCTGCCAGACATTGCGGAAATAGAGAAATTGATCTTCAGTTGATATGTAATAATTCTGTGGCTTGAAGGTGAAGAGACATTGTAAGCCTATCTTGCTGCCCATTAACCATCTTCCTATGCCTTTGGGTTCATGAGGCGGAGCTTTCGACCAGGCGAAGGCATCTAAGCCAATTCCCAAACTTTCCACAAATAGAGGTCCATTCTCTATCTTGCCTACATCCAGCAGATGAATTTTGCCTTTTAGAGAGAGCAAGAGACACTTTATGGGATCGTCAGGTAAGTTTAAACTTGCAGCTAAGTTGTTAAAAGTACCTAGAGGAACAATTCCCAAAGTAGCTCTGCTGGCGTATATACCTTGGAGAACTTCGCGCACTGTGTCATCCCCTCCAGCGGCGAATATTACCTTTCCCCTTTGGGCTACTGAGCGGGCTAGTTTGACTGAATGGCTGGGGTGGAGGCTGATTAAGACCTCTCCTCGTAAAGCATTGGTTACAGAAGATATTTTGTCTAGGTATAAACTTCCGCGTCCATTACCTGCATAAGGATTGATAATTACGCAAAAATCCATCCTTTTCACACCTCACGAGCGTAGATGAATGTCTCCAAATGGCGCACTAATCTCATCCACTTCTGTTCATAAAGTTTGGGGGGACGAACCCAAATTGTATGCATACCGTTCCAACTGCCAGCCAGGATATCTGTAAAGAGTTGGTCTCCGATCATAACGACTTCGGAAGGTTCTAATTTCAACAATTTTAAGGCTTTATTGATTCCTAAAGTTAAGGGTTTGCAGGCTTGAGAGACAAAAGGGACATGGAGTCTTTGGGCTACTCTTTGCAGGCGAAAAGATATAGCATTAGAGACTATACAGAGAGCAAAACCTTCCTTCTTAGCCATTCTTACCCACTTAATAACCTGATTGGAAAGCGACTGGCTGTTCCACTTTACTAAAGTGTTGTCCAGATCGAGGAGTATTCCGTGAATTCCCAACTCCTTTAATTTATCCAAACTCATGTCCGCTATAGAAGCAACTTGTTGATTTGGTTGGAATAAATTAGCAATGCCCATACCCTGGCATTATAGCATTTTATTACATTAAATACAGCCTTTAGCATTAGTTGAATCTAATAACTGATATTCAAAATATATTCAATTGTTAGAAATTTCTTTATTTTTGTTGTTCTAAACTGTTGACATTCTTAAGCAATTAGCTTAAAAGTATAGATTATCGGGAGAGGCCATTTAGTTTTGGAAAGAGTCTGTCCTTTGGATATAATTTTCAAGGAGATTTTAGAGATATGAGTAGATTTTTTGATGATGAAGATTTGGAACTCAGACGTGGTGATGATTGGGATGATGAAGGCTGGGATGATGAAGACGATGAAGACGAAGACGATTGGGATGAGGATGAAGACGAAGACGATTGGGATGATGAGGATGACGAAGACGATTGGGATGATGAAGATGATGAAGATTGGGACGATGAGGATGACGAAGATTGGGACGATGAGGATGAAGATGAAGATGACGAAGATGATGACGATTGGGATGATGACGATGAAGAAGATGAGTGGTAGTCGCTTTCTACACTTTTAGAGACGTGGGTTGTACTGCGTAAATTTTAATTTTGCACCTGGAGGTTTAGCCTCTTTAGGTGCTTTTTTTTGAGAAAAGGGAAGATTTTTATGTCTAAACGCCAGGTTCCCAGTGAGGTTCTAACTTTTTTAGAGAAAAATGTCAACAATCGCGGTCAATTATTAGCTCCGCGTCTGTCGAGTGAGACTCCAGCTAGATCCTATAGCGTAGCTCCAGGTGATAAGGCTTGCTGTATGTTGGGCGGCAAAAAACGGGGGGCGCGTCAAGGTTGGTTAAGTTATGTGATTGAGCCAGGACCTCAGAGGTGTGAGATTCTCTGTCCGCATTTCGGTTACTGTGGCGGTTGTACTTATCAGCATATAAATTATTCTGCTCAGTTATCCTTGAAATCTCAACCCATAATTGATCTTGTGCGCTCTAAGGATCCACAAGCAGAAATTTTGTCTCCCCAAGCGGCTCCTACACCTTGGTATTATCGCAGCAAAGTTGAGTTTAGTTTTATTGGAGATCATTTGGGTTTTAATATTAGGGGACTCTTTCAAAAAGTGGTGGATGTTGAGGAGTGTTTTATTGGTCCGCCGCACAATAGAGAGATCCTCAATTGTGTGCGCCAGTGGCAGAAGAGGCATAATTTTTCAGGTTGGAATCCTAGAGAAAATAAGGGCTTTTTGCGCTATTTGGTCATACGCCACAGCTTTTCTGAAGATGAATTTTTAGTCACTTTGGTGACAACTACTCCCACAACTTTTTCACTTTTTGATCTTTCTAATCCAATGTATGAACTGGCTGAAGAGTTGAGCTCTTTGGGGGCGCATGGAGTTATTCAGGCGTTAAACGATGAGATTAGCCCTGTAGCCACTTCTCAGCGAGATATTTTGTTAGCTGGTTCTGAAACTATCTGTGAACGGGTTAATGATTTGAAATTGTCTTTAGGATGGCGATCATTCTTCCAATCTAATCCTCCAGCTTATGCCAATATGTTGCGCCAGGCCAAGATGTTGGTGGGGCCTCAGGAGAAGATTTTGGATCTTTACTGTGGAGTAGGTAGTATTGGGTTATCTTTAGATGGGTATGTCATTGGAGTGGAAAATGTCGCTCAAGCTGTAGAAAATGCTAAGATCAATGCCTGCAATTTACAGCGTCAGGCCGAGTTTTACTGCGCCAACTCTGAGGATTGGCCCGATCTCAATTGCAGTCTGTTAGTGATCGATCCTCCGAGGAGCGGTTGTCATCCTAGGATGATAGAGCGTCTTCTTACGGGCGGGCCAGAGAAGATTTTGTATATATCTTGTAATCCATTGCGTTTCGTGGAGGAGTACGAAAAACTCAAGGATATTTATGGCATAAAAGTAGCTCAGATGTATGACTTTTTCCCGCATACGCCTCATATCGAGAGTATGTTTATTTTGGAAAGGCGGGGCGTGCACTGACACTAATTTGTGCTTGCGTTGTGTCTGAAGGAGTGAGGGGTGAGGAGTGTGGAGTGAGGAGTGAGGGGTATGGAGTTAGTAGTGAGGAGTGAGGTGGGTGGAGTTAGTAGTGTGGAGTGAGGAGTGTGGATGGTATAACTGGGAGAGTAACAGGCAAAAAGTGCATAGCAGTTCATGATGTTTGACTCGTTGCCTTGATTGCGTTCATGGGGGGTGCAAAATAGTTTGTAAATGCTATCATATTTGAAATTGTTGAACGGTGATATTTAGGGGGAGTTTTTTATGGAACGGGATATAAAACAGTATTTGGCAGTAAAAAGGTTTAATTTAGGCAATGGTTTTCCCGAATGGTTGCGCGGTTTGAGTTATGTGGCTGTTATTATTAGTGTAATTTTTCTTATGATAAATCTTGAGCCCGCAAAAGCTAACACTGTTGATATTACAGATACACATCAGGTAGTAGCCATTAAGTTTGTGGGTCCTTCATTTTCTTGTTTCGATAATTATAAAAATAAGAAGGTCGGTGATTCATTAGAATTTGGTCGTTACCCTCAAGGCTCAAATGGTGAAATAAAGTCCATAACTTGGCGTGTTTTACGACGATATACAGACAGTCTGTTGATCATGTCTGAGAAAGGTTTGGATGCTAAACCTTTCAATAAGAAGAAAAAATCGATAACTTGGTTAGATTGCACTCTGAGAAGTTGGTTAAACAACGAGTTTTATAAAAAGTCATTTAATGAACAAGAACGATCTTTAATCAAGAAAACTGTGCTTACGAATAACGCTGGCCCTTCGACTAAGGACTATGTATTTTTGTTGAGTTCAGACGAGGTGTTATAGTCAAACAACATAATATTTGATATAATGCAAAAGTTATGAGTTATGATAAAAAATTTAGAGAACGAGCTTTAGCATGTAAAGATAAATACAGCTTTGAGACAGCGGCAGAGATATTTGGTGTATCTAAAACATCTA
>JAFSXH010000110.1 GCA_017444165.1 bacterium
CATCTAGAATTTTGTCAACTTTTATTCCCGTGTCAGCCGTAAAGGTATCGGCTAACTCTATAGCCAGATCATCGGGAAAGGGCGTACAAACTACAACCTTATTCTCCTCGCTCTCGCCGCCAACATTATTTGAGACACAGCTCGCACAACACAGAGAACTTATAAGCAGACTAATAAAGAATCTTTTCATTTATTTATGAGGATTAGTTAAGTGATACTCACAAACGTTCAGAGTCATTCCCGATTCACTGACATGATCGTAGACATTATCTATTGTGGCTCCAAAACTCTCAGCTAAACGACGACTAGCTAAATTATCTCGATCACAAGCATAAAGAACATATTTATAATCTTTGTAGGCAAATATCCAATCTAAAAGTTTAGCCACAGCCTCCCGACCATAACCATGGCCCCAAGCCGATTCTTTAAGCCAAATTCCCAACTCAGGTACAGATCTTTTGAGGGCTAAAACTGCCGCACACCCAAGAAATTCACCAGTATTTTTGTCGAGTATGACAACCTCCAGATCAGTTTCCAACTCATTGGCCTGCTCACAAGCCCGAACAAATTTCTCCGTTTCCTCTTTAGGAAGTTCCGAAAAAGCCCGCAATTCCATGCGTTGAGCAACTTTAGCAGTGTGTTCTTTATAAATATCTTCTAAATAATCTTCGCAAGTTAGAACGAATTTCAGACGTTCACTCTCTGAGGGAATAAAATTTATACTCATAGGAAACTCTTTTGCAAACCTCTCTCCCTTCCCCTGCTACAAAAAAAAAAGGCCAACCTCCACAGTTGACCTTCTGGCAGGGGCAGCAAGATTTGAACTCGCGACCTGCGGTTTTGGAGACCGCCACTCTACCAACTAAGCTATACCCCTAAGCAAATCTAAAGCAAACTTCAAACTTACGGGGGAAGTCTACTCAAGAAAACAAACTTTGTCAAGTCATTTTCTTCCTCTTTACAATGGCAATCAACTTTTGTATAATGTCGGGGCTATTCTTGAGTATATCTGTGCAGTAGATTATCTTGAGGGTGGTTTTTGTTTGAGTTATGAAAATTAGCGTATCCGACATAAGAGAGACGTCTGGTCTTACTAAAGATGTAAATTTAGAGATTACTGATCCTTTGGATGAGTTAGTTCTTGCTGGGCCAGTTAAGGTTGATTTGCGCGTTCAAAGTGGTGGAGATGCCAGCTTCAATGTGAGAGGTAATGTATGTGCGCAGGTCAAGCTCGTTTGTTCTCGTTGCGCTCGGGAGTATGTAGAAGAGGTGAAGGCCTCTGTTGAGGAGCGTTTTGTTCCTGCAGGCTCAGAAGAACTGGTAGATAACGAGGAAGTAGAAGTTGGGGATCTCTGCGTCTTTGGATACGAAAATGATGAACTTGAGATTGACGAGTTAGCACGGGAAAATCTGATCGCCAGTCTCCCTTATCGTCCCCTGTGCTGTGAAGATTGTCGCGGTATATGTCCAGTTTGTGGACAGAACCTCAACGAAAAGGTTTGCAAGTGTGAGACTAGCGAACCTGACGTTGATCCCAGATGGGGAGATTTAAAAAAGTTTTCTGTTGATTCTCCGCAAAAGTGAGAGAATATTTGTAATTTAAGTATTAAGAGGAGTCAAGATTATGGCCAATCCTAAGTATAAAACCCCCCGTTCTAAGACTCGCAAGCGTCGTTC
>JAFSXH010000111.1 GCA_017444165.1 bacterium
AACATCATCCACACAGCCGACCCTATTTTCCACGAAAGTTTGGTGCCATTCATCCGAACAAGCGTAAAGTACAGCCACTGCAAACGCTTGTGTTTTACCGAGTCCAGACTTATGCCACAACCAGTAGAGCAAAGCAAACTCACCCATATGAGCCCCTTTGCGAAGTAACATATGCAATAACAGTAATGTATCTTCAGAAGGGGAATTTAACCCAAAAAATTGACAAAATTCACACACCAACTCCACGATGAGCAGAGAGTGTTCACCAGAACCAGAATCGGCTGAAGCTAAAAAAATGACCGCCATCCACAAGATGGCGGCCCAACGAAAGTAATTCAACTTTTATTGTCTCGCTTTATAAGCCGCGATGCGCTTTGACACGTTATCCTTGATGTTGTTGTAATAGTATATGTAATCGCTGTCGTGGCGGCCATCTGGTCCGAAGAACTCGGCTGCGATCTTGGTTTCCTCTTCAGGCAGCGGGACGACTTTAGCATTCGTCACGACCACGCCGCGAGCGAGGTTGATCTGCGCATCCGCGCCGAGATCGCCAATCTCAATCTCGCCAGTTTTCTCATTCTGCACGAGAGAACCCAAATTCAGGCTTGCCGGAGCGTAGGTTTCGTCAAGTTTCCAGTTCAGCGGGTTGATGCTCATCGTGCCAGGCAACACTACGACGTTGTGGGCGTTAGTCTCCACGTTCTTTGGCCCTTCAGTATTCCAGGCGACGATAACGCCCGTGTCCGTTTCGCCAGTTGCGAATTTCAGGTGCGGATTGGCCGCGAGGTATTTACGAGTAACAGAGTAGCCTATGGGGTAGGCCGCGACCATGCGCTTGTAATAATCAGGATGATCTTTGAAATAATTTTGCAACAAGAGCAAGACCATGGACGAACCCTGGCTGTGGCCAGCAATGATAAATGGACGCCCCTCGTTGCAGTTTTCGAAGTAATAATCGAGCGCGGCGGTTATATCGTCGTAAGGCATACCGTAAAGTGCCGCGTTGACATCCCCAGTCTTCTCATGGATTTCTCCAGCATACCGCAAACCAGCCTGGCGATAGTACGGTACAAACACGTTGGTGGAATCAGCGAATACGGACGCATGAATCATGCACTCGCCCGCTACGCCCTGCAACATCTCGGCGTTATCAAGCGTCGCGTAATCGGCGGCTCCCTTTTCGAAGCTTGTCAGGTTATACTCCGTCGCGTAAATATAGAACGTGTCGACGTCCTTGGTAATCTCCGGAATCTGGTACCAACTAGTCCTTTGGGAATAATCTGGGGCTTTTTCTGCATTGCCAGTTGCCGCCGATACGCCGCCACATACCGCCAGACCAAGGAGCAGAACACCACTCATTAACAACAATGCCAAAAATTTCTTATTCATCAATTTTCCTCCGTTCTCATTACGCTTTTATGTCTTTTTTCACAGGACAAGACTTATTTTAAACTGTTAAGGCATATAATAGTTGGTCAAGAAATAGGTCCTCTCCCAGTCAACAATTTTAAGATTGGACTCTTTCTCCGGATGAATGCCTTTTTCATCGAGCACCATCACCTGCTTGTCCTTCAGGTCGTAAAGCGGCCACACATGCGCCTTGCCGTCAGGAGAGATTTCAGCACTGAGCGACGGGTTACCAGTCTTGGCGAACTGCACCCACATCTTGCGCATGGTTTTCGTGAAGGTCTCATCGAATGCTCTTCCCGTGAAGTCAGTAAACTCAGGATGATTGAATACGGCCGAGAGTTCTATCGCATGCCCGCTTTTAATCAATGGAAGAGAGGATTCAGGTGTAAAGTAATAGGTATATGACTTACCACCAGCTTTTGTCTGCTCCTCTGACAGTCTGATTTGCGGTGCAATAAACATAATCTGGCTGAAAAGACGGACGGTAGGTTCGTAACTTTCTCCCTGAATATCGTTGCAGTAGCTTTCTACCAAATTTTTTTCCTTATCCGTCAACTGGGAGAGTTTCTTTGCCTTGCGCTCATTGGCCCAAGCATTCCAACTGTCTTCTCCGAGGGCACCCAAAAAAGTGTTCATTTCATCTTTGTTGCAACCCTGAAGGAACTCAATGTCTTTAGCAGCACCGTTCGCGTAGGCCTCCCACGGATTCAGAGGCAGGTATTTACCATCCATCTCTGGCATAGTGCGTATGCCGAGCACTTGATAAAGCCCAAACATGCGTGCCCACGTCTCACTGAATTTCTCGGCACTTACTTTTTGCAAATCGGCAACGGTTTTGCAACCAAGTGCTTCCATCAATTTGTTCGTGCATTCAATAGCTTGCTCTGGACTCCGCATCTGGGCCGGGGCACCACTCTGTGAGATGACACGCTTGAAATACTGGTGGGATCCTTCGACCAGCGGAAGCAGGGTACAGCTTGCGCCACCAGCAGACTCGCCCCAGATGGTCACGTTGTCGGGGTCGCCGCCAAAACTTGCAATGTTCTCGTGAACCCATTTCAACGCAGCCATCTGGTCCATGATTCCGAGATTCTGTGCGTCTTGATAGTCTTTGCCATCCGGCAGATGGGACAGATGCAGGAACCCGAAGAAGCTAACCCTGTAAGTGATGGTTACGAAAACAACATCCGGATTCTCTTTAACGAGGTTACTACAATCGTACTGAGGGTCAGTCGTCCCGCCTACATCAAAAGCACCACCATAAATCCACACTATGACCGGCTTCTTTTTTGTAGCCGTCTTGTCAGACTTCCAGATGTTAAGGTAAAGACAGTCCTCGCTCGTACCATATTCGGCAGCGATGTCGCCCGGTGCCTGGATGGGGGCTTTTTCATAGTGATATGCCTCATAGATGCCATCATTTGGAATAACATTTACTGGCGCTTTCCAGCGCAGTTCCCCAACAGGCTGTCTACCGACAAAGGGAATGCCCTTGTAAGCGATGACGCCCTCCGCCTTCTTGCCGACGAAGGTACCGTTGACGCACTTGACTGCCAAAGATTTGTCATAGTTGTTGTCTGTGATCCTTTTATTCTCGATGTGCTGAACCATTATCTCCTCTTTCCTCTCGCTTGGTAATTTGTCAGCCTCTGCCACTGAATAGCAGGTAGCAAAACTGAAAGTCATAAGCGCGGCCAACAAAAGACTAGACGACTTTTTTGAGATATTCATATTACTTCCGCCTTTCTTAAATATAGGAAATTTTTTATAAGTCAACGACAGTCATCCACAAGATGGCGGCCCAACGAAAGTAATTCAACTTTTACAGACCTGTAGGTATATCGACAAAAGTAGTCTCAAGATCAAATTGAGTTTTAAGATGATCGGCTAAAGACTTAACTCCAAATGTTTCCGTCTCATAATGGCCAGCACAGACCATATTAAGGCCGTATTCTTTTGTGTCATGGTACATAGAGTAAGTGGTCTCACCAGTTATATAAAGATCGACATGATTTTCAAAGGCCTCGTGCATGAAGCTCACTCCTCCGCCACCACTGCAGACGCCGAGCCTCTTGATCTTCTTTGGCCCATTCCACAGAGCAAGGATCTGATGAGGAAACAACTTATCGATCTTTTCTTTTAATTCGGTTACATCAACAGACTCTTCAAAATCGAAGATCCAACCCACCTCACCAAATTTAGTCTGAGCCTCAAAACCGAGAGCTTTCAAAATCTGCGCATTATTGCCCAATTGAGGATGAGCATCCAAAGGAAGATGAGAGACGAACAGATTTATATCATGCTCTAGTAAAAATTTAGCCCTCCGACGATTGACCTTAGTTATCTTATCCCAACTAGGCCACATAATACCGTGATGAACACAGATCATCTGACAATCTTGTAAAGATTCGAAAGTCTCTTGACAGGCATCGACAGCAAAACCGACCTTATGGATCTCTTCACATCCTTCAACCTGTAAACCATTGCTAGTGAAGTCACTGAACTCTTTTAAACGCAAAAGATCGCTCAAATAGCGCACTAACTCACTTCTAGAAACCATAATTACTAAACCCCTCTTTCTAACGAATCTAAAATTTCGCGGCGAAGCTGCTGAAATTTATCATTACAAAATTTAGATTTTGTTCCGCAAACTTTACGATAACTATCATCACACGAATGCTTGGAGTTATCTAACGCATTATCCAAACATCCCAAAATAGACACTTCAAAAAGACGCAGAGCAGAAACTACATCATAACGAAAATCTCGGCGCAAAATACTAGAGACGCAACTAGTACACTTGATAACATTGACACATAATTCAACTGCTTGAAAAGGTATATCCACAGAGTTGCGCCAGGCTCTCTCAATATTTTTTTCGCGCTCTTCAATCTCTTTTTCAGTATCTTTAGGCATGCGTCTAGCCGCTAAAACTTTATCATATGAAGATCCATCCTCCACAGCTAAACGCAAGAACTCTCTTTGAGCTTCGAGTAACTCTGTCTTGCTCGAAAGCAAAATTTCCCTATCTTCAATATTCTTTTTCAGCGTGGCCTCAATAGCTTTAACAACTAAGCTAATTCCCAAAGAAGCTCCTATCAAAATAGCACTGCCCCCACCCAATTGCGCATTGGGTTCAGAAACTTTAGCGAGAATATCTTTTAAAAGTACATTTTGTAATTCGATCATTTTAATAAATCCACAATTCCTCTTTCGATAACTCTATCAGCTTTAAGTTCAGGAAGTTGCAAGTAGTAAGATAGACTGTCGCAGATCGACTCTAAAGATATAGCTCCAATCAACTCACTCTTTTCAATGCCCACACCGTAACGCAGTGCTTCCATCTTAACCATCTCGAAAGCTGTATAAACCGAAGTCATCCGCGTATCGGTCAAATTCATGGAGACTTGAGCTTTATCTTGAGAGGCCAAATAAATACCTAGAGCCTTAACACAGCGCAGACCACCACTCGAATTTCTAACTTTGGCGGCGATCCTCTTAGCTATCTCAACATCATTAGTCCTCAGAATGACATTGAAAGCTACCAATGGCCCCCTAGCTCCAAAACAAGATGCCCCCAAAGTTGGATGAACAAAATTAGGTCCTAGATCGGGAGCGCGATCAATACTTAATAAATCCTTATCCTGGAGAGCTTCAAAACCACCCTTGCGCAAAGTGGGCAACTCTGAGCGATCTTTATCTTTAGCTGAATGGCCATATAAATATATCGGCACATCGTATTTTTCAGCTATGTGGCGAGCAACACTCTTACAGAGAAGATCGGCTTCATCCATTGTAGTTTCCAATATAGGCACAAAAGGCACAACATCAACAGCCCCAATACGAGGGTGCGCTCCCGTATGTTTGCGCATATCAATACGTTGCAAGCACGAATCGTAGAGAACCCTAATAGCTTCTTTCAAGCCCTCTGCCTGACCTAATAACGTAAAGACAGAACGATTATGATCAACATCGCTAGAATAATCTAACAAATTTACATCTTTTATCTTTTTTATATTATCAGCAATAGAAATAACAACATAGATCACGACCTTCCGAGATAGTGGGTACACACTGAAAAATTTTCATATATTTTTTTAAAGCTACAAACTGCTAATTTAATCTATCAGAGAACTTTTTTAACATATTCAAAAGACGAACGCGCAACTTGCTGACAACCTCTCGATCAGAGTCTGGTACATCTTCAGCCTTAGCGGGATCCTCTGGTTCCTTATTCAAAACGAGTGACCGATTGATAGTAATCTGCAACCAAGGTGTACTCTTACCTTCACTCTTACAACCATGATGTTTTAAAATGTAACCACCAGAGTAAGGATTGTTCAAAGTTACCAATTTCTGCCCTGGTTTGAGTTCAACGTCAGCAAAATCTTCCTCAATAACTTTGGCCAATTTCAAAATCACCGCTGTAGGACAGGAAATATTTTCACCTTTAGCTTCCTCATCCCCTAAATTACCTAAGCAGAAGATAGGACGCAAAGAGCCAGGATCGGGATCTAAGGGAGCACCAATGGGAGCCATAGAGTGACAATCAATACCCAAATGAACCCCGCCACGTGAAGCTACACGCTCAAGAATATCATGATATTGGCGATGATAACGATCCACCAGACGATTAATATCCTCCAAAGTCGGAGGACTATCCTCGCGCCAAATTTCCTTGTTGTAGCGAGTGACTAAACGCACTACCCCATCTTTAACTTTGGGTGGACGCAAACTGGGATCCTTATCTAAATCTACTACTGAACGAGCAATATCAGCCTCTAAACGCCCCTGCACAGACTCACCAAAAGCAAATATCTCTCTAGTCCATGGATCAGAATCAAAAAACACATCTACAGGAGTCAAAGCTAAACGCGCAGTCAGCTCACGTGGCAAGACCGTCCCACCA
>JAFSXH010000112.1 GCA_017444165.1 bacterium
AACCAACATAACAAGGTGTGGGTTACCTATTATCTCAATTCCTTCTGGAATTAAGGATAAAAATGCAGATCCAATAAGTACTCCAGAGGAGAGTGAGACGACAGGAAACAAGATCTTCTTTAAGGCACTCTCTTTTAGGAGCAAAATCCCCGCTGCCACAACTGAGGTGGCACACATAAGTATTCCCGCAAGTGTAATATAAAGAGGTGTCATAGCTCGCCTAAAATAAATGAATTTAATCAGTTACTCAAGCACTTCGGGGACACTCAAATTCTCCTTCCGCGTATCCACTTTTAGCTCCTTCAGCTGCTTGCCCCTGCCCTCTTCATCCCTTTGCCTCCCCGCTCCGCTTCAGGGACACTCAAATTTTCAAATTTTTACGCAATTTTTTCCTCTTATTCACGATATACCTCACGACCCGTTTTTCTATTCACTATTTATTTACTAAAGGAGATTTGGGCATGACTTACCCAAGAAGTAGGACTATTTCAAAAACAGAAGACGGTCACTATCACATTATCAGCAAAACTGTACGCGGTGCATTCCTTTTAACCTCTGATAAAGACGACGACTATCGAAAGATGTGGATTATTGAAAAAATGATCTTCCTCTCTAATATCTTCTATATCGGAACAGAATCTTACGCCATAATGGATAACCACATGCATATAGTTGTAGAAACTCAATACAGGATAGCAGATAAAGCAGATCCTGAAGATATTGCCTTCCGTTGGCTTTACCTACACCCCAAAAGAAAAATCAAAGAAGGAGAGTCTCCAGCACCAACTAAAAAAGAGATAAAAGAATTTATCTCTAATAAAAAGCAGGTTGCCATATATAGAGAAAAGCTAAGGGATCCGAGTTGTTATATGCAAGAGTTGAACCAGACAATTGCAAGGCGGGCAAATAAAGAAGACAACACTAGTGGTAGATTTTGGCAAGGGCGATTTAAGTGTATAAACCTAGCAGAAGCTGGGGCATTACTTAAGTGCATCATGTACGTCGAACTAAACCCAGTCAGGGCAGCAATAGTAAAATCCCCCGAACTTAGTAAATTTACACGTTGCTACAAGAGAGTAAAAGCAGAGCTAGCTAGAGAAAAGTTAAAGAAGAAACCTAAAAATAAAGAACTACAAGAAGAAGCCAAATTGGATTCATGGCTTTCACCTATTTTTAATACCAGAAAGAAGACAGGAGTCTTGAACATGACGTTTAAGGAATATCTTGAATTGTTAGACTGGACAGGGAGAGAGATTAGAGAAGACAAGAGAGGAGCAATACCAGATCATCTAGAACCGATCTTGGAGAGGTTAAAGTTAAAGAGTGATAACTGGATAGATAGTTTTAAGAGTTTTAGAAGAGACTTTCATACAGTAGCAGCTTCAGAAGGAACAATGAGAAAGATGGCAAAGAAGGTCAAAACGAGTTGGTTCCATGGAGTTGGTGCAGCAAATCAACACTTTGTGTGATTAAATTCAAACAAAAACAATAAACCTACAGGACAAATCTATCTTGAGTCAGACAAAGTAGGACTTTTAGGGTAGAAATCAGATCAAAATCAATTAAAAGGCAGTGAGAATCTACAATTAAATTCAAAAAAGTGGTGATTAGGGGGTATAGATTTTAACTTGTCAGAAAGCAAAAATTGAGTGTCCCCGTTAGGTACCTCAGAAAGCAAAAATTGAGTGTCCCCGTTAGGTACCCGTTAGGT
>JAFSXH010000113.1 GCA_017444165.1 bacterium
AAAGAAAAGATCGTCCCTGGTCTGCAAAGTCTGTGTGTTTCCATCCTCGATGATTCTAATGCTGATATGGAAAAATCGGTTAATGATATTACCGATTATATGTCTAAGACTACCTCCAACGAATTGAAGCGCAAAATGGAAGCACTCTCCCAAAGACGCGGGGAGATCTGTCAAGAATTGGCTCAAGTGCGCAAGAAATTATATGATGTTATCTTGCAAGAGAGAGGTACCATCAACTTTAAAGGAGAGGAACTTTCTCCGTCTGTTATTGGCAATTTTCTCTTCGAAAACAGTGAAGAGCTCTCTTATATTACAGGCCCTGTAGATCCTCAGGCTGAAATTCCCCTTACGCGTGATGAATTAGTTGCGCTCTATAGGAGCAACGGAGATTTAAGTTCTAGTGATGAAGCTGAACTTAAGTGTGATCTTCCAGATCCAAGTTTTATCTTAGATCCAGAGACTTTTCTCAACCTCCATAATTCTTTAATATAACTTCAGAGCAAGTTGGATGATTTAAGTCTGCCTTTAAAATGGAAGATAGATAATATAGCTAATGAGCGCAAGATTACTTTTATTTCAGAATCTTTCAACTTTCAAATTCCTTACCCTAAACTTGAGTGCGTACAAGAATTTAAAGACTATGCACACTCTTTTGGCAAGATAGAAAGATGGAAAGAGAAGGCCGCTATAGACGGTTTAAAAGGCGGGGCTTATTACCAGATTTGGGAGAGGTTTATAGCTTCTGTAGAAGAGGCCTGCAATATTGCTGAAATTGCCACAGTGGAAAATTTTGGTTTTGAGATTAATTTCATTGTAAATTGTAATTATGAAAAAATTCGGCCCGTCTTCCAAAGATTGAAGGATATTTTAGACAAAAAAGGCCTGACTTATAAAATAGTACAATTTTGGGTCAATAAAATTGCCCGATCTTTTGATAAATCTTTGGATGTCGCCTTAAATAGTGTTTTGGTAAATGGCCATCAAGTGCAGAATAAACAAGAGTGCGAAGTCGTTTTGCGCGCCATCGATCTCATTGAGGCTCGTCAAAAGTGTGGTCGCCATTGGGATACTTTGCTCTCAGATTGCTGGTTACCGAAGTTTACTGAACTCGATAGTGAGGCTCCTGAGCGAATCGCCAAGAATTATGTGCCATTTATTAAGAGGAGTTTAGACTGGTGGAGCAGTGAAGTACCTAAGATTAGAAAATATCTGGAAGATTTGCAGATCCCCGCAGATGCTATTTTTGATGAAAATCCTCTCGATTCTGACTCTATCAAGGTCAAAAAGACTTTAGAGGCTCTCGAAGTTTTTATTCCAATTATATGTGATATTTGTCTCACTGTTTTACAAATTGAAGATTGTACAAAGAAAGTATTAGTGACTAAACGGATCTTAGAGAGTGAGAGATCGATTATTTCCAATACTTGCAAAGATATTCTCAAAGCTATAGCCGCTGATGATCCAGGAATGTATCGTTCAGCCTATTTTAAATTGAAAGAATTATTTGCTAAATACGCTTTGCGCAAGACGCGTTCAGAATTGCTTGAAAAGTTGCGTATCTCTGCTCCACGGTGGGCTGAGGCGATTGAGGGTCGCAGTGGTGTCCACGGTAAAACCATCGTTCCTGATAAAATTGAAGAGGCCTGGAAGTGGAGTCAATACTCGGAGCTGTTAAACGATCTTCTCTCAATTTCATTTGAGGATCTGCAAAAAGACAGTATACGACTGGGGAGAGAGTACCGCCAATTGACCGCTAGTTTTGCTGAGATGAGTGCTTGGTATCACCTTATGAGGAGGACAGAGGGGAATCTCGATATGCGTATGGCCCTCCAGGGTTGGAAGCAGACGGTCAAAAAGATCGGTAAGGGTACGGGTAAGAATGCTCCTCGATTCAAGGCAAAAGCGCGGGAGTTGATGGGTAAGTGTCAAGCCGCCGTTCCTGGTTGGATTATGCCTATGGGGCGTGCTTTAGAGAGTCTCAATCCCCAAGTCAACAGTTTTGATATTGTCATTATCGATGAGGCGAGTCAGTCTGATATATCTTCACTCGCTGTTCTCTATATGGGAAAGAAGTTGATTATTGTCGGTGATGATAAACAGGTTAGTCCGATGGCTGTTGGTCTTGATATGGACAAGATGTCGGCCTTAGAGGATATGTATATAAATGGCAAGATTCCCAACTCTCATCTGTATAATGGAAGAACTTCTATTTACGATATTGCCGCTACAGTCTTCCAACCTTTAATGCTCCGTGAACACTTCCGTTGTGTTCCTGAAATTATCGGTTTTAGCAATATGCTCTCTTACGATAACAAGATTAAGCCGTTGAGGGACGCTAGCAGCAGTCAGTTACTCCCTGCAGTGGTAAATTACAAAGTTGAGGGCGGGCGCAGATCCGACTCTGCCAAGACTAATCCCAATGAGGCCAAGGCTATAATCGCCCTTATGCAGGCCTGTATGAGAGAGCCTGAGTATGATGGCAAGACGTTTGGAATAATATCCATGCTCGGCGATGATCAGGTTAAGTTGTTACAGAAGATGCTCTTCGAACATATTGAAGGCAGAGATATTGACAGGAGGCGGATCTTAGTCGGGAATGCCTCAAACTTTCAAGGTGATGAGCGCGACGTGATCTTTTTGAGTCTCGTTGACAGTGGCAACAAATCTGGCCCTATTTCGCTCATGAGCTTCGGTGTCGAGGACGCCTACCGCAAGAGGTACAATGTCGCTACCAGCAGAGCCAGAGATCAACTCTGGGTTGTCAACTCTTTAGATCCTAACGATGATCTAAAATACGGCGATATAAGGAAGATGCTGTTAGACTATTCTCTCAGCTATTCTAATGTGGCTGATCATGAAGGAGTTGAAGATTCAAGCGAATCTCTCTTTGAAGCTAAGGTTGTCAAGTCTCTAAAGGATAGAGGCTTCCATCTAATTAGGCACAAGCAGATAGGTACGTACTGTCTCAATATTGTAGTCGTTCACGGGAAGGATTCCGTCATAATAGAATGTGATGGTGATCGTTATCGTAGCGGTGACACCTATATTCGTGAAGATATGGAACGCCAAACAATTTTAGAGCGCATAGGCTGGAAGTTCATCCATATTCGTGGCAGTGAATACTTCAGAGATCCTAATACTGCTATAGATAGACTGAGCAAGAGACTAGAGGAGTTCGGTATCTATCCAGAGGATGAAGAGGGAGGATCTGATAGCAATTCTGATTTAGATCTGCTTCGCAGAGTAAGATCCAGAGCTGAATTCATTTTGTACGGTAGATCCAATGTTAATGTCGGTTATAAAAGTGTAAATTCTTCAGCAGGTACAACAAATTTCACAGTTTCGAATAATGAACTTGATACATCAGTTGAAGATTTTGAAAATTCTGCTGTACATATTGAAGAAGAACAAA
>JAFSXH010000114.1 GCA_017444165.1 bacterium
GCTGACGCTCCAGAAAATACCTGCACAAAATACAACAATAGTGCAGACCTGCCCCAAACTGTAGAAACGTTGACATTGAACAGCAGTTGTGACTTTTTGGTGTGCCGACATCTCGAAGCGAAGCGAAGAGCCGGAGGCACAACAAAAAGGTCACAAATGCCAAACATAAACACAACATATCAGGCTTACAACGTAGACTTACAACCAGAATAAACTTAAACCAGAACTGTACAAACTGTCGCAGAGGAGACAGTCAGTTTTTTCGTTTCAGCCCCTGCGAGTGAAACGAGCAACCGCGAAAAAAGCTGACGCTCCAGAAACTACCTGCACGAAATACAACAATAGTGCAAACCTGGCCCAAACTGTAGAAACGTTGACATTGAACAGCAGTTGTGACTTTTTGGTGAGCCGATATCTCGCAGCGCAACGAAGTGAAGCGGAGAGCCTGAGGCTCAACAAAAAGGTCACAACTGCCCCACACAAACGCAACGTATTAGACTTACAACGCAAAAACATACAGTCCCAGACGAAGTTTGGCCTTTTGCGGTGAACAAAAAAAACGCCCCCTGCGTGTTCTCTACAGGAGGCAAAGACTAAAAAATACTAGCGAACTATGCGACGATCCCTGTCGCGCTCGAGCAATTGGGTGAGCACGTTAGCGGGATTAGCAAATCTGGTTAAGAGAATCATAGCCGCAATTACGAAGGGCTTGTTGGCGGCTTCAAAGTAGGTCTGCAAGCGATAACGCTCAAAGACATCGGCGGCACATTCGCCTTCTTTGCAACTCACACCGCTAATATCGGCGGGCAAGCAGTGGCAGTAGAGAGCCTTGCCACCTTTGGTGAGTTTCATCATCTCCTCAGTGCATTCCCAATCCTTATGAGTGGCGTTAGTGGCTAAAGCGTGCTCCTCAAGAGCCTTCAGCTCGGAAGACTTACCAGAGCGCAAAAGCTCAGTGCGCTTCTGCATAACGGTGAAAGGTGCCCAACTCTTAGGATAAACAATGTCAGCTCCAGCAAAAGCTTCTTTCATATCATGGCTGATAGTGAACTTTCCGCCCGTCTCAGCGGAGAACTTCTTAGCGGCCTCAATCGGTTCATCCAAAAGATCGTAACCTTCGGGGTAGGCCAAACTCACATCCATACCAAAGCGGCTCATCAAACCAATGATACCTTGAGGCACAGAGAGAGGCTTACCGTAGCTGGGAGAATAAGCCCAAGTCATGGCGATCTTCTTGCCGCGCAGGTTCTCCACGCCGCCGAAATAATCGATCATGTGGCGCAGATCGGCCAAAGCTTGGGTAGGATGGTCGAGATCGCACTGCAAGTTGACGACAGAAGTTCTCTGAGGAAGAATGCCAGCTTCGAAGCTCTCCTGGATAGAGTCGGAGACTTCTTTCTGATAACGGTGTCCCTCACCAATAAACATATCGTCACGGATACCGATAACCTCACTCAAGAAGGAGATCATCGTAGCGGTTTCGCGCACAGTCTCACCGTGAGCTATTTGGGATGTACTCTCATTGATCTCCTCGGTGCCTAAACCTAACATATTACAGGCAGACTTAAAGGAATAGCGAGTGCGTGTAGAGTTGTCGCGGAAGATCGACAGACCTAACCCTGTATCAAATACCTTGACAGACTTACCAGCACGATTCAAACGCTGTAAGGCCTCAGCCACTAACAATACAGCATTGATAGTCTCTTGCGGATAACGCCAGGTAATGAAGAAACTGTTGTTATAAAGATCAGTAGGGTTAGCCTCTACTTGAGAAATAATTTGTTTAATCTTTTCAATGTCACTCACGATAAGTACACTCCAAAGACAATTTTTAATAATAAAGTTGCCCGTGCTTAGATAGATTAAGGTGCAATACCTGCCCAAACAAATTAAATTAATCTTTAGAAAAGAGCCTGCAACATGTAGCTACCCTTGTTTTTTCCCTAGTGTCATGATACGATGCAAATGTACGAAATAGGAGTGTACTAAGCATGATGATTACCTTTTTTTCACAAAAAAGAAAATATCGCAGTCTGTTAGCTTTTTCGTTAACGGAATTACTTATAGTTATTGCCATAATTGGAATTCTTAGTGCTGTGCTGATCTCAAGGCATACGTATATTAAAAAGAACCAACAGCTAATGGCGTGCAAAGCCAATATTCTATCAATGGTCGATTGGTTTGGAGCCTATAAAGTAAGCAATGGGTTTTATCCAGAAAAGGATGACAAAGGCCATACCATTGGCTCCGTATCAAACCCTAATTCTGCTAGATGTGTTTCTTCTGATAAAGGTGAACTTGGTGAAGAATTTAAAGGTTTTCCCATTACCTTTTGTCCTTTAGGAAAGAAACAAATATTGAGTTCCGAAAACGAAGATGTGTGGTTTTCTTACACATTAAGAGTAAGGTGGGATGAGTACACTATACAGTGTAGCATGCACGGTTGGGGACTTACAAGATATGTACATAAAAAAGGCGAGGCTCATGGTGACTTCATTAGAGATGCATACCGAGTAAACGGCGAAGGCTGGGCTGACATAGTTACTAATGTCCCTGTTGACTGAGAGATCCTTGTAACTCGACTTAAAGAAATTTCGTAAATTCAAAAAAAATAGCGGAGCCTCTTCGAGAGAACTCCGCTATTTGTTAGTTAGAACTTAATCGCTAATCTTTAACGGTATAATCGGCATCGACTACATCGTCGTCATCTTTCTTGCTCTCGCTCTTAGCCTCAGAACCAGGAGCACCAGCCTGAGCTTGAGTCTGATAGAGGGCCTCACCGATCTTCTGAGAGACTTCACCCAACTCATCGAGAGCCTTCTGCAACTCATCCTTATTGAAAGGATCGGCCTCGGAAGCCTTCTTGACCTTCTCAATAGCGGCGTTAATCTGATCCTTGACATTTCCAGGAACCTTATCACCAGCATCGCGCAAGGCTTTCTCTATCTGATAGACGATACTCTCAGCCTTGTTCTTGAGCTCGATCTCTTCACGTCTCTTCTTATCCTCAGTGGCGTGAGCATCAGCATCCTTGACCATGCGGTCGACCTCATCCTTAGAGAGGGTGGTGGAAGCGGTGATCTTAATGTTCTGGCTCTTGCCCGTACCTTTGTCGATAGCACTGACGTTGATAATACCGTTGCTGTCTATCTCGAAGGAGACTTCGATCTGAGGAATTCCTCTAGGAGCCGGCGGGATATCGGTCAAAGCGAACTTGCCTAAGGTCTTGTTGTCACGGGCGAACTCACGCTCACCTTGTAACACGTGGATCTCAACGGAAGTCTGGTTGTTAGCGGCTGTGGAGAAGACTTCACTCTTCTTGCAAGGTATAGCTGTGTTGCGCTCAATGAGTCTGGTCATAACGCCGCCCAGAGTCTCGATACCCAAAGAGAGCGGAGTAACATCGACCAAAACGATGTCTTTAACTTCACCAGTGAGCACACCACCTTGAATGGCCGCACCTAAAGCCACACACTCATCAGGGTTGATGTCTTTAGAAGGCTCTTTGCCGAAGAAACTGCGCACAAAATCGACAACCTGCGGCATACGCGTAGAACCACCGACTAAGAGGACTCGGTCAATATCGCTCTTGCTCAAACCAGAGTCTTCCAAAGCGCGGCGGCAAGGCTCTTTACAACGCTCCAAGAGGTCGGCCGTCATGGCTTCGAACTGAGCGCGGGTCAAGTTCATATCTAAGTGCTTAGGACCAGAAGCGTCCGCCGTGATGAAGGGCTGGTTAATGTTGACACTGACGACCTGAGAGAGTTCGATCTTGGCTTTCTCGGCGGCATCTTTAATGCGCTGAGCGGCCATCTTATCTTGGCGCAAGTCTATGCCGTACTCTTTCTTGAAGTCCTCGGCAATCTTGTCAACTATACGCATATCCCAGTCATCGCCGCCTAATCTGGTATCACCAGCGGTAGACTTAACTTCGAAGATGCCATCACCGATCTCCAAAATAGAGACATCGAATGTACCGCCGCCTAAGTCGAAGACGACAACCTTCATATCGGTATTGCTCTTGTCCAAACCGTAAGCCAAGGCCGCCGCTGTAGGCTCGTTGATAATCCTCTTAACGTCTAAACCAGCGATTATACCAGCGTTTTTAGTAGCCTGACGCTGAGAGTCGTTAAAGTAAGCGGGTACAGTAATGACGGCCTCTTTGACGGGCTCACCTAAATAGGCTTCAGCATCATTTTTAAGTTTTTGCAAAGTCATAGCGGAGATCTCCTCAGGAGAATACTTCTTGCCATCGATCTCCACACGATAATCGGTACCCATATGGCGTTTAATAGAGGCCACGGTACGTTCAGGGTTACTGACAAACTGGCGTTTAGCTAACTCACCGACTAAACGCTCCCCCTTCTTAGTAAAACCTTCGACCGAAGGTGTAGTGCGACTACCTTCAGCGTTAGGAATGACAGTGGGCTTACCATTTTCCATGAAAGCGATCACTGAGTTAGTAGTTCCTAAATCTATTCCAACGACTTTAGACATATCTCTTACCTCGTCCTATTTCATTCATTCTCGAGTGTAAGGATACTACTCTACTCATAAGAACGGCGATTGCATAATATTAGAGTATTATTAGATTTTTAGGAATATTATCTATGAACGGTTCCCAAGCTCTGCCCTGCGGCTTAGAGCCTAGTTCTAAAACTTGACCGCGCCATTGAAAAGACAGAGACCACGACCACAGAGCTATACCCTTCTCCCGCAAAACCGAAGAAGCCCCGTATTTGACATCGCCCGCCACGGGACAGCCACGAGAGGCTAACTGGGCCCTAATCTGATGATGGCGGCCCGTATGTAATTTAACCACAATTAGAGAGCGAGTTCTGCCCGTTGCTAAAATCTTGTAGGACAACCTAGCTAACTTAGCTCCCTTTTTGTTGGATTCAACAACAAAGGTGCGATTCTGACGGCCATCCTTATAAAGATAATCCTCTAAAACACCCTCTTGAGCAGGAAGGCGAGAAGCATTCTCTGCCAAGACCAGATACAGTTTACAAAAATCATCCTTTTGGATCATCGCACTTAATTTAGCGGCCGCCGATGCTGACTTAGCCAAAATTAAAAGACCACCCGCAGGGCGATCTAAACGATTGATTATGTAAACTTGCTTCCACTTACCTTGGGCCCAATCTAAAAGAGATGGTACCTGCGAGTGATCGGGTTGAGCGGGCATTCCCACTGGCTTGATGACCACTGCCAAAGCACCATCCTCATAAACAATCTCTGGTACAGATTGGGTAAGCAATTTAATCCTCACGCAAAGTTGTAACAGAGGAGATCTGTTCCTTAACGCTCTCTAAGATCTCTTGGGCCTTATCTTTATTTATCTCTAAATTAGCGGCAATCTTATTTAAAAGCTCTTTTTCTGAAGCGGCTAAATGGCCATCAACTACCGCCATAGCTGCCGCCAAGCGATAAAATTCTTCGCGCTCGGCAGGAGTTACTATTTCGTTTTTAAAGTTAAACTCTTCTGTAGGAGGAGTCTTCATCATTTCTGACATTTTCTGAATATCATCATGAGAACATTTCAACTCTACCATCATGCGTCCGACCAGTTCGCGCTCATAATCATCGATAGAACCATCAGCCCACATCATGTGGATAATACCTTTAAGTAAATTTTTGGCGTTTTTTTTCATAAAATTTTCCTCGAATTAATGTAGAATGTAAGTATAAACTGAATGAGGAGGTTGCCTTTAGTGTCAAATTCCCCTGCTTATGGATTGAAAAAAAATTGGTTAGCACTAATAGTCTTGCTTTGCATACTCTTACCCATACCTACTTGGGCTGGAAAACCAACCGTTTCAGGACTATTAAAATCTTATAACCCTGGTGGCAATCGCCTCCAACTCTTGCGCGATGACGGCACAGTAAAAACGGTCATTATGCGCCCAGGCTGCCAATTTATGGTAAACGGCGAAAAGGCCTCCAGCAGTGCCTTCCGTATAAATATGCGCGTCTGTGTGCGCATCTGCGGTTCAGTAATGAGTGACCCTCTGGAATGCGATCTTATCGCTGATTACTTGTCTTCTAAGAACGTCGTCTCCCGCCACGCCAGCACGCCTAATCCCAGCTCGGTAGGTGGATATGCTAGCACTGGTGGCCCTGCCGCTACTTTAGCTTCTATTTATGCTACAGGTGGTGGAACGCCCAATATGTCTGGCCCCTTAGGTCTAGGTGGAAGATTCAACAATGATCCCACAACGAATCCAAATCAACCCAATTTAGCTGATCCTAGCAACCCTTACCAACAGGGAACTGCCGCTCCAGGAGCGGTACAGCCTACGGGTACAACTGTCGGCCCTGGTATGTATTCGGGTGGAGTAGTGCCAGGTGCTGGTAATCCTGCCAACATGAACAATGGTTTACCAATTAATAACCCTTACGCTTCCAATAATTTTAACAATGGAGATCTCATCAACCTCAACAATGACGATGATGAAGATGACAGAGGCAGTTTTATCCCTCAGCAGAGCGGCAGTCCTTTTGCCATGCAGATAGCCAATTTTGCTGGCCAGATCATAAATTTAGATCCTAACACGCGCAGTGTGGCTGTACTTCCTGCAGGTCAAAACCAACCTATACAAGTAATGATCCCCCCTATGGTACAGATAATCAATTCTAAAACTGGACAAGCTGTAGATATGAAGACGCTCCAGCCAGGTGCGATGATCTCTGTACAAGGTTTAACTAATAGTGCTGGTATAATCGAAGCCAGACAGGTACAGGTCTCTTTCTAAAATGGATAACTTACAGAATAAATACCATATAATCTTCTATGCCCTAGGTCTAATAACAATCTTAGCTATAAGTTGTTGGCTCCTGAGCGAAGTTCACATGATCGTCAATATCATGGCCATATCGATCTTAGCGGCTTACCTGATCGCTCCCGCCGTCCAATACCTGCACGAAAAGGGAGTCGCTAAGACTACCGCTATAGTTATAGTCTACGTCTTGTTGGCGTGTTTGATCAGTTTTTCTATCTCCTATCTACTGCCCGTAATTAAGACAGAATTCCAACGTCTGCTCGATAATATTAACGGAATGTCGCTGAACTTGAATGCTATAATTGCCAGTTGGACTGAGAAGATCCAAAATTACCTGCCTCAAAGTTTAGCTAAATATTTAGATCCCGAGAAACTCAAAGCTCAAAATTTTGTAAGCTACGCTCACAAAGAGATTCCTACCCTAGTAACGAACTCTATGCCTGGAGTAATGAGCGGTGTGCGCAGTATGGCGAGCGTAGTCACAGGAGCTATCTTAGTCCCCCTGCTAGTCTTCTATATCCTCATGGATACTCAAGTTTACAAAGAGAGCTTCATCGGTTGTCTGCCTAAGGCCTGGCGCGTCAACGCTGTAGATCTCCTCCGCCGTATAGATTATGTGTTGGGCAAATTTATTCGCGGTCAGTTGATCGTCTGCTTGACTATCGGCTTCTTCGTAGGCCTGTCACTCTGGCTCATGGGCATAGATTACGCCATTTTGATCGGTATATTCTCAGGCATAGTCGACATAATTCCTTACGTCGGCGTAGCTATAAGTTACATTCCCGCCTTCTTGATAGCCCTCCTAAATAAAGGGCCGCTCTTCGCCATCTTCACTATATTGATATTACAAGCAGTCCACTGGTTGGAAGGTCACATTATCGTACCCGCTGTTATAGGCCGTTCGATCAATATACCTCCCTTGATTATCATGGTTGCTTTAATTGCTGGTGCTGAAGTTGGCGGCATTATGGGAATGCTTCTGGCTATCCCCATTACGGCTATCTTGCGCGTAGTTTTAGAATTCTACGTAGAGAAGCACCCCTCTTTTGGCCCCCTCACTAGTGAAGAACTCAACCCCCAGCTTGCTCCCTATCCTAACGATCCTAACGCTATCATTCCCGCCAAGGAGTCGGTGAAGAAGATAGTAGGTAAAGTGAGTGATTTTAAGAGCAGACACCTACGTCGCAACAAAGATAAGAAAAAAGATGAGGATAAAGAGAAATAGTTTATGTATGCAGCCGCAGTACAGCTCTCTTCGACGACTAATTTTCAACGCAATTTAGAACATAGCGAGAGATTAATTACCGAAGCCCACGAGAGAGGGGCAGAATTAGTCGTCTTGCCCGAGATGTTCAGTTGGTTCGGCGATCAGAGCAAAGCTCCGCAACACTGGTTACAAGCGGAAGAGGTAGAGGATTGGGCCTCCAATTTGGCTGAGAAATTAGGAATATTTTTACTCAGTGGCAGTGTCCTCTACCCTACTGCGGAACATACTAAATCTTACAACCGGTCCTGGTTATTCTCACCTCGCGGAAAATTGCTGACAACTTACGATAAGATCCACCTCTTCGATTGTGACGTTCCTGGAGCCGTTTACAAAGAATCGGCCAACATAGTACCAGGTCAGCGATTGGCCTATGCAGATCTGGATCAAGATTGGCGTTTAGGTCTCTCTATCTGTTACGATCTGCGCTTTCCCGAACTTTTCCGCGATCTAGCTAACGCTGGAGTCAATATCATAACCCTTCCCGCCGCCTTCACCGAAAAGACTGGGCGCGATCACTGGGAGACCCTCCTCAAAGCTAGAGCTATCGAAAACCAATGTTACATTATTGCCGCCAACCAAAGCGGAGCTCCAGGTAAAGGTTTGAGTCGTTTAGGTTGTTCACTCATAGTCGATCCCTGGGGCAGAGTGATCTCTCAGGTCTCGACTGAAGAGGGACTGGCTTTAGCTAAATTAGAGCTCAATTACCTGAGCGATGTAAGGTTACACCTCCCCGCTCTCCAAAATAAAAAGGAAATATTCAACCTCCTGCCCGAGTATAAAATTCCTCCTAAAAACTATACCTTAGCAAACAACTTAGAGGACTTATATCAACAAGATCAATTAGCCGCGCAGGAAGGTAAAGGCATACAGAAAGTTGGACTTCGCTTAATTCCTGATGAATTTTACAGAGAAGATCTTAGCGGAATAAAAGTTTCTGAACTCGCTCAGGTGGCCCCCACAATAAGAACTTTAAAAAATATCACCGTGCGCGGTTGTTTTGTGTGCGGAAATCTGCAAGAACTCCACGGTCAAAAACTAGGTAAGTTCTTTCGTGCCTGTTATGAGAGCGCAAAAAAAATGAGTGTAATCCTGCCGTGCTCTATTCCCTACATCTGCGCTGAAAACACTCTAAAAGCATTGATCTATAATCAGAATGAACATCCCGAAACTCTAAAAGAGGCTGTGACTTGCGCTCAGATAGTGGCTGAACAGAACCAAACAGCTTTTTACGCACAACTGTATCTAAATTAGTTTTGTGCAACTTACAGTTCAAAATTAAAAGAAAAGCCCCCCGCTCATCTGAGCGGGGGGCTTAACTGTATCAACCTAATGTCAGATCAATGAAATTCACAAAATTAGAACTTAACTTTGAACTGAGTAGTAACCTGCCAACCGTACCAGCTGAAGGGGTGGTTGGTGTAACCGTTGGTAGTATCATTGATAGTCTGGACGTGACCGCCAGTGTAGTCAGCGTAAGTGCTGGCATCAACTTTGTCCTTGGTATCGTAGTAACGGAAGTCCATATTCCACTGAGTATTGGCACTGATGTCGTAATCGAAGCCAATGAAAGGAATAGTCTGCTGGACATCCATGTTCTTGAAGTCTACGCTGTTGACGGAAGCGGCGAACTGGTTGTAAGCACCGGAAGGATCCCAGTGACCGTTCATGTTGACCATATCGCAACCGATGCGGAGAGCGAGTTGATCAGTGGCTTCCCAACCTAAACCGATGTGAATGTTCTCGGTGTTTAGCTTGACGTGATTCTGGCTACCACCATCGAAGACATCTAGGCTGGTTTTGCGCTTGAAATCGTTGTGCTCGTAACCGAGGTCGAGTTTGAGGCGAGGATTATCCCACTTGTAGCTAGCACCGATACCATACTGGTTCTGCTTACCTTTGTTGTCCTCCAAAGGATTGAGGTTGGCATCGAAGGAGTCGTAGCTCTGACCGCCATAGACGGAAGCACTAGCGTAACCGTAGAAGACGGGATCCATGAAGCCAGGAGCGAAGCCTAGGACGTTGCCATCAGCACTGAGGGTGCGGACATCGTATAAGCTACTCTTCTTCTGCTCGAGGAAGGAGGCCTTAGCCCACAACAAACCGTGACGCTCAGCAAATCTCCACTGACCGTTGAAGCGGAAGCCCTGACGGTTGTGAGGATAAACCTCGGTGTCATGCAAGGACCACATATCAGCGTAGTAATTGATGTTAGGAACGGCCCAAGCAGAGTAACGGTTGAAGTTGTTTAGACCCATCATGTTGCCGATCATGCCAGCAGTACCACCGACCACGGGGTTCATGTTGACGAAAGGATCATAGTTAGGATCAACAGCTAAGTAAGCCAAACTGAGATCCAAGTCGCCCTCTAGCAGGTTAGCACCGACCTCGATGCGATAAGCGTTACCATCGGAAGAGTAGTTGGAATCCTTGTTGGACTTATACTCGGTGTGAGCATACTCACCAGCAACGTAAATCTCGTTACCGGACTCGCCGATATCCCACTTGTAGTTAGCACTGATACCGTAACCGGCCATGCTCTGAGGACCGAATACGCCAGTACCACCGTTAGCCCAGTCTACCCAACCAGGAATAGGACGGTTGTCAGAAGTAGAACCAGCTCCACCCATCTCCATCAAGGCACCAGTCTGGTAACCTTCGGGGTTGACCCACTGCAAGTTGCTCATAGCAGTGTTCCAAACCATACCGTAATCCATGTTGGCACCACCGATACCGCCGATACGCAAAGCATCGCCATTAGCGGCCTCATTAGCGGCACGCATAAAGTTCAACTTAACTTGACCACCGCCGAACTCGAAGCCTACATCAACACCGATAACGTCGGTATCATAAGCTACATTAGCGGTCTGACCAGCTGCATCATAAGCGTAGTTGGTAATACGGGAGCCCAAAACTTCCCAACGTAGCACACCAGCTTCGAAAGCGTGGCTACCGCTGACGTTGAAGCCGAAGCGATCCAAATACTCAGGACCGAAAGCGCCGAGGTTCTTCTGACCAGCGAAGAGGATGTTGTCCATGTTGTCTTCACTGTAAGCACCCAAGGTCAACTTAATACCGGAAGGATTGTGGATCACCCAGAAGTTATCCAACACCATGCGGGTGTAGTTGGCATTGTTCAAGTTGCCGAAGTTGTTGGAACCGCCACCGAACTGGTTGCAGAGGTAAGGAGCAGAGACGCCCCAGAGAGCGTCGACTAACTGGTTACCAGCAGTAGTGTAAGCAGCGAACTCAGCACCAGCATCAATGTCATCGGTAACGCGGATGCGCATACCGAGGATGGCTTTCATGCTGAAACCAGTACCATTGGTGAGGCCTACGCCGTTGCGATAGTCAGCAACGGGAAGGAGACCGCTTAAACGGGGGTCAAGGCCCAAACCATCGGCAGAACCGACAGCGTCATTGTAACTCCAACCCATACCATCGTTATTGTCCTGGCTGGTCTTGGTGTCGTTAGCGAAGGACTGAGCGGTAATACGAGTATCAACGGAACCGTAGAAGGTAATTCTCTCGAGCTCAGAGACGCGGAGGTCGAGGTTCTCAACCTTATCCTCTAAAGTACCAACGCGGGCACCGAGGGCATCTAATTCACTGCGAAGAGCATCCACCAACTTCTGAAGCTCAGCGAGCTCAGCTTTGGTAGCGAAAGTAGCGTGCTCCTGCTCCATCTGACCGAGCAAGCGAGCGACGATCATGGCGACTTCCCAACGAGTGGCGTTTCTGTCACCTTTGAAGGTTCCATCAGGATAACCTTCGACAATACCTTTAGCAGCTAAGGTAGCAACAGCATCACGAGCCCAATGATTCTCGGGAACATCCGGGAATAGAGGAGCCGCGAAGGCAGGGGCGGCTAGGCCGAGTGTAAACACCGCAGCAGCAGCCGCAGTTTTCATGCGCAAATTCATTGCATGACTCTCCTTGTTTTATTATATAATCATCTAGTGTCAGAAAACCTAGGAGTAACAGACCATCATCAGGTGAATTTGCAATCTCAACCGAGCTTCCTGGAAGTTTCCTCGTTCTACTCTCACAAAAACACACCGAAGAAATACTGCAATCCTCAGTAACCTGCGTGCTAGAATAAAAATGATTTAATCTACTAGCGAACTAGCTGGCCGCTCTTTCAATTAAACATTTAGTAAACCTTCTAAATTAAAAATTTATTTAGATATTTTTTTATTAATAGCAATTGAAAATTGGAATGAATTAATTATTTCTTCCAAAACAACTCCACACTCCTAACCTTCAGCCACGGCACACAAAACTTACAATGTAAACTTACAACCAGAATAAACTAAAACCAGAACTGTACAAACTGTCGTAGAGGAGACAGTCAGTTTTTTCGTTCTAGTCCCTGCGAGTAAAACGAGCAACTACGAAAAAAGCTGACGCTCCAGAAACCAACCAAACGAAATACAACAATAATGAAGATCTGTCCATAACTGCAGAAACATTGACATTGAATAGCAGTTGTGACTTTTTGGATCGCCGACATCTCGAAGCGAAACAAAGTAAAGCGAAGAGCGGAGGCTAAACAAAAAGGTCACAACTGCCAAACACAAACACAACATATAAGACTTACAAATAAAAAAACAAACTCGCATGTGTTATGGCAAAAAATTTATGAAGTGAAACGCTCCAATACAGCCGTTCGTTGCGAAATGTTGTTCAAAATTCCTAATGCTGCCATATTGACGATTAAAGAAGTGCCACCGTAACTTACAAAGGGTAACGGTATCCCTACAACTGGCAATATTCCACTTGTCATACCTATATTTATAAAAGTGTGCATAAAAAATAACGTCCCCAACCCAAAAGCCAAGAAACTATCGTATGCACTTAGAGAACTTTTAGCCAATTGCCAAGACCGCAAAACAACACAACTTAAAAGTACAATTATACAAAAGGCCCCAATAAATCCCATCTCTTCCCCCACAACTGTAAAAATAAAATCTGTATGATGTTCAGGTACAAAATTCATCCTATTTTGACTCCCTAACATCCAACCTTTGCCCCAAAATCCACCAGATCCTATAGCTATCTTAGCTTGAATGATATTCCACCCCGCCCCTGTGGGATCGCTATCTGGGTTCATAAATATCATTATGCGTTTACGTTGATATTCATGTAAAAAGTGAGGTAAAGCTAAACCGCCAGCAAGAAAGACAGCACTAAACCACTTCCAAGAAAAACCGCTCACCCACATCATGGCCGTACCTACTCCGATAAAGACGATAGCTGTCCCCAGATCGGGCTGTAGCATTATTAAAATCGTCGGTACAGCTAATGTAAAATAGAGCAGAAAAAAACGGCGCAAACTGGTTTTTAAACTGCCATAACGCCCATCTTTAGAACCAGCTAAATAACGGCTAAACCACAGTATCAACATCAATTTAGCCAATTCCGAAGGTTGAAAACTCCCCAAAGGGCCTAGATCTATCCATCTTTGCGCTCCATTGACCGTAGTACCGACAAATAAGACGCTTGCTAACAAAATTAGAGTAGCCACGAACAGCCAATTAGCATTGCGAAAAAATATTTTGAGATCGACAAAAGAGAAAAGAGCAAATACACAACAACCACAAGCCAAACTGGCTAATTGTCGAACAAATTCTCCGCTGTAACTATCGACTATAGTAGCACTGACAATGTTACTTAACCCTAAAAATAGTAAAAATACAACAGAAAAAAACAGAGGGCGGTCTATATGTTGGTCTCTACTAGGCAATACTCACCTCTAAGTAAAAAATAAGCCTAAGAAAAAGTTCTCAGGCTCAAAATTCATCTTATCAAAAAAGATTAGGCTTTTTTAGCACGGTGAGCACGACAGTACTCCAAGTCAACACTGACATAATTAGCAGCCGCTTTGACAACTCTGTCATCAGTAATAGAAAGATTACCAACCACATTCATAGAGAAGAAAGCTGAAACGTCAATGTTAGGGTTGTTCTCACCAAACTTGCGGCAATCATCATAAATCTGCTTTAAGATCTTGCGCTCATTTTCAGGAGCCTCTTTCATAGCCTGTCCCAACTCTTCAGCAGCTTCACTCAATTTGACTTCTAACTCTTCCATTGCTCTACCTCCGATGAAGTGTCTGGGACTGTTCTAATACTTGCTTTCTCAATCCTGCGCATAATCTATACTTTTAAGATATAAACCACCTGGATCAGATGGAGGCGGACAAAAACAAGGATCAGTCTTTTCTAAAATATTTTTTACGTCTATCGGCTTCAATTCACCACTGCCAACCTTTATCAAAGTAGAACAGATCATTCTAACCATACGCCGCAAAAAAGCATTAGCTTTAATTTGCAAAACAATCAACTCACCTAAATTAGCAAAAGGGCCTGGACCAGAACAACTTTGTCTAAAAATGTCGATCTTCTCCATCCTGCGAATAGTAGGATCACCCTTAGGAACCTGCGATCCAAAGGAAGCAAAATCATGAGAGCCTATCAAATAGGCGGCTCCTTGAGCCATAAGTTCCAAATCCAACTTTGTTTTTACGAATAAAATTCTGTCTCTAAAAAATGGATCTATCTTTGAATCATCCTTGATTAAATATTCATATTGGCGAGATTTAGCCGAAAAGCGAGCATGAAAATTATCACTCATATGGCGAACTTGCAAAACCTTGATTGTATTGGGCAAAAGAGAGTTTAAGGCGTACAGCAAAACTTCATCTTTGCGCTCTACCTTGCTCCTAAAAGATATTACCTGTTCTAGAGCATGAACACCCGCATCAGTCCGACCTGCAACCCTAATAGATATAGGTTCAGCAAATATGAGTTTTAATTTTTCTTCTAAAATATCCTGAATGGTGATTATATCTTTCAGTGCCTGACTTTGAAAACCAGAGAAGGCTTTTCCATCATAGGCTATAGATATTTTATAAACTTTATATTCATCCATCGTCAAAAAACAATCACCTCAGCCAACTTAACCGAAATTAAAAAAAATACACAAATCAACCCTGCCCAAAGATCGGCCATTTTAAACTTCAATTCATGTAAACGTGTTCGACCCTCTCCACCTCTGTAACAGCGCGACTCCATTGCCCAAGCTAGATCTTCAGCGTGGCGAAAAGCACTTACGAAGAGTGGGATTATTATCGGCAAAATAGCCCGCAACCTCTGCAAAATTCCGCCTCTATCCAGAGAAGCTCCTCTAGCCAATTGGGCTTTAGCTATATGGTCAGTCTCCTGGGCTAATGTAGGCACAAAGCGCATGGCAATAGTACAGACCATAGCCAATTCGTGAGCGGGCAACCCACAAAATTTACCCCAGGCGAGTAATTTTTCCATACCATCAGTCAAGAGTATCGGCGAAGTAGTCAAAGTTAAGAGCGAACTCATTAAGACTAATAAAATCAAACGCAAAGTCATCGCTCCACCTCGAACCAGCCCCTCTTGAGAGATAGTCCAGCCCCATATTTCACAAATGGGTTCACCCTTTATCAAAAAGAGATTAAAAAAGAAAGAGCAAAGGGCCAATATCCATACGAAGCGCAGGCCGCGCAATAAAAAATTAAAACCTAATCCTGCTCCTATCCCCACACCAATACAGACTAAGCCACAAATCAAAAGAACCTCTGGACGCTCAATAAAAAAGACAGCGATCATAAACAGACCGACTATCGTTATCTTCGTGCGAGGATCGAGACGATGTAAAAAACTGTCACCATGCACATACTGACCCAAAGTCAGATTATTAAGAAAGTTAATGCTCAACTTTAGCTAGCTCTCTACTGCGCTCATAACAAACTTTAGCGGCCTCTAATATGGAAGCCCTAAAAGAGTTCTTTTCCAAAGAATACAGAGCTTCAGCAGTTGTACCTCCAGGAGTAGTAACTTTATACCTCAGAGCGGCAAAATCTTCTCCATTAATTTCTGCCAAAGAAACAGAACCTTTGACCATATTGAGTGTCAACTTATAAGCAAGTTCCCGACTTAATCCTAATCTTACACCCGCTTCAACTAACGCTTCCATAAATAGATATTGATAAGCTGGCCCAGAACCAGCAATAGCCGTAGCTGTATCAATGAGATCTTCAGAGTAGACTCTAAAACTGCTACCCAGAGAATTTAAAACTATCTCCGTTTTTCGAATATCATCCTCATTCAGTTCTTTAGAAGCGATCCATACCGTAGTCGATAGAGCCACCTGAACGGCCAAATTAGGCATAGATCTAACTACCCGCTCGTATTTAAATAGTTCTTGTAACTTTTTTAAAGTTACTCCAGCCGCTATACTTAAAATTAATTGTCCCTCTAACTTGCCTTGCAACTCTCTGGCTAAAAGAGGAATGGCATTAGGTTTAACGGCTAAGATAATTAATTCACAACCTTTGATTGCTGACAAAATATCTGAAGTTGTCACAACTCCATAAAGTTTATCTAATTCACATAAATTATCTTTATGATGATCACAGCAAACGATCTCTTCAGGTAAAAAATTTTCTCCGCTTAAAAGAGCTTTGACGATAGAAGATCCCATCTTGCCACAACCAATAACAGTAACTTTAAACATATTCCACACCTAACACAAAAAGCGGCCAGCCTCAAGACTGACCGCACCTTAATTATTTAAGAGAACAAATTACATGAAGTACTGATTCTGACCGATACCCATATTGTAAGAGCCGAAACCATACGAACCCATACCGTAGGAATTCATACCAAACATGCTATTCATTCCGAAGAGACCGTTCATAGTACCCATACCGCCGAAGTACTTGTTCATCTCCTGCAACCTATCTTGCATCTCAAAAGTACCAGGACGAACCTGCTGGAAACCATCACCATTGTTGCTAGCCGCAAACACGGGTCTGCCGTCCTCACCAGTCACGCTGAACTGATTTACGTTACTCACCGTAATAGTAGTACCCTTGCCGTTACCCTGCTTGTAAAGAACATTGCCCTCTTTGTCCACTACAGTAACGTTATCATTAGGACCAACATTGAGGTTGAAACGGCCACCATCTTTGCCACCATTAACTGTGACATTATCTCTGCCCTCAGTAACGGTATAGTTCATTCTGTCGAAACCTTCGCCGCCATTGATCTTAACACGATCATTACCGTTGCCGCCAGTGACGTTGATGGTATCATTACCAGTTCCGCCCTTAACATCTATAGTGTTACCGCCAAAGAGCTTATTAAAGACACCTTTCTCGTTGTCTCCACCTTTAACGGTGATAACATCATCACCAGCTCCACCTCTAGCGCGAATATTGTCGTTGCCGCGACCGCCATTGATGAATATCTGATCATTACCCTTGCCGCCGCTGGCGTAAATCTTATCATTACCACGACCACCATCGGCTACGAGCAGATCATTGCCGCGACCACCATAGAGGTTTATATTATCCTTGCCACGACCGCCATCAGCAAACAACACATCATTGCCGCGACCGCCAAAGGCATTTATATTGTCATTGCCGCGACCGCCCTTGATCTCAAACATATCGTTGCCACGACCACCAAAAACGTTGATGTTATCACTGCCACGACCACCCTTAATGATACCATAATCATCACCGCGGGTACCAAACTTATTGATATTATCAGAAAGAGCAGTACCATTCTGACTGAGATCCTTGCCGATCAAATCGCTCTGGAAATTGTAATTGCTCTGTTGAGGAGTAGCACTATTCAACTGCTCGGTTATCTGCCCAATCTTAGAATTGAAGCCATTGAATATATTGGTCAAATTTCCCTGACTGCCGAGAGAACTGCCAATGGTAGCACCTAAACCAGCACCTAAACCAGCACCGACAGGACCACCCAAAGCCGCACCAGCAACACCACCAACAACGGCCCCACCAGCGGTAGCCATGCTGTTCTGGTAACTAGCTAAGATATTTTGTATATTAGCAAATGGAGTAGCACCAGACTGCATAGCAGAACCGCCACTTAACTGGGCAGCTTGAGCATTATACAACGCAGCGGTAGAAGCACTATAAGCAGTATTCAAATCAAACATAGACATATTTATTTTATACACTCCTAAAGAAAGACTAATATATTGTTTGCTCCTGTATCACGTAATGTCACCGATAAGTCAATAGTCAGAGGACAAAAAAAACAACCCGCACCTCCTGCGAGGACACGGGCTACGCCTAAATACCGGCTAACACTGAGTAACTAAGATTAATATCTTCCCAAACCAGACATCATGGGATTGCTACCATAGTGCTGAGCGTAAGCGTTGTAAACGCGCTGATTAGTAGCGTTCTCAGCAACCTTACCAATGCAACCACCAACGACACCACCGATAGCCTTACCGACCATGCTACCAACGGGACCACCAACGACGGCACCAATCACACCACCAGCGATGGAACCAACGGCCGCACCGCCCAAAGGATGGGACATAACTTTCTGAACACCGCCACCAGCTACGGAACCAACACCAGCACCGATAACAGCACCAACAGGACCGCCAATCATGAAACCGCCAACAGCACCAGCGATACCGCCGAGAACCTTACCCAAACCGGTCTTAGGCTGAGCAGCCTGGTTCATATCGTGGCAACAAGAGTTGTAGTTATTCATTATACCATTCATGCTAGTTAAACCCATACTCATAATCTTTACTCCATTCTCTGACACTCACCATACCTTCAAGGTGTCAGCTTAACGTTTATACTATTTGCTCCTTATATCACACATAAAATAAAAAAGTTAATACCTTTGCCAAAAAAAATTAAAAAAAATAGACTCCATCTAAAACCGACGGAGTCTACACTAAAAATTAGAGACTAACGGAACAGACCACTCATCATCATGGGATTGACCATTCCTTGCGCACCAGGAATAGAAGTCTTGAAATCATAACCGTTGTAGCTCTGGTTTTGGGGGAAGAAACTATAACCATGCTGATTGCTAGCACCAATCTTACCACCAATAATAGAACCCAAACCGGCACCAATAGCACCACCAACGGGTCCACCCAAAGCAGTACCAGCTACACCACCTAAAACAGCACCACCAGCGGAGCCAGTCTGAGGATTAGAGAATACACCTTGCACTCCACCAACGAGACCGCCACCCATAACAGATCCGATCTTGGAACCGATACCAGCACCAGCGATAGAACCCAAAGGACCAAAAGCACTGCCGAGTACGCCACCAGCAATAGTTCCGAACATACCGCCCATAGCACTGCCTTGCATGCGTTGCATGAGTTGCTGTTGTTGATGCACTTGCATCTTCATCATATTATCTATACCAGAATAAGAATTTCCAATAGCGTTCATCATAATTACAAAACAAGCT
The DNA here is from genome assembly GCA_017444165.1 of bacterium. Lineage (GTDB taxonomy): Bacteria > Vulcanimicrobiota > Xenobia > Xenobiales > Xenobiaceae > RGIG3641. The sequence continues at coordinate 19,347 of JAFSXH010000114.1, forward strand.
CCTCAAGAAAACTTATACTATTCATCCGCGTTTTCACTCTGCAAACGTTTAAAGTAAAGAGCCTGCAAAAAAAATTCCTCAGCCACAACCGAGTAATTGACAACTAAGATCAATGTAAAGCATTAACTCAACAATGCTAAACTAATACCGACAATTTTGTAGACACTAAACTAATAGCTCAACAAATTCTTCAACCGTCACAGGTCTATCTTTATCTGTAAAGATTCCTTTCGTTTGTAAATATAACGATAATTTACAAATATCAGGAGATTTTAAACCTGCTCCCGTTAAAATATCTTTACTATACATGGCTTCACGAAAAGATCCATCAAAGACAATTTTTCCTTTGTGCATAACAATAGCTCTCTGACACCAAAGAGCCATGTCTTCAAAATTATGAGAGATCATGATCATTGTTATCTTCTCTTGTTCATTTAACTTGAGGAGTACTTCTAAAATCTCTCTGCTACTTTTAGGATCTAACCCCGCTGTAGGTTCATCCAAAACTAAACACTCAGGGCGCATAGATAAAACACCCGCTAAAGCAACTCTGCGTTTTTCACCACCAGAAAGTGCAAAAGGAGAGATATAACGAAAATCTTTTTTCGCTAAACCTACAAGCTCTA
>JAFSXH010000115.1 GCA_017444165.1 bacterium
GAAAAGAATAAAAAAGGCATCACTATATCTTTCGAATATACCCACAATGTTAAACGCGCCAACGATAGAATTGTAGAGCGCACGGAATATGTGGATCTTCTCTATCACACAGAGGATGGCCGCCCTATCCTGTCAGAAAAGGGATTTGAACATGACGGTCGCGGGTTCATCATTATGGGTGAGTACCTGCGCCAAGATAAAGACTTTGTCGATGGTTTTGAGTACAAACTTAAGAAAAAGCTAAACTCCACAGAACCCGTGCCTATGTCAAGGTAGAAACGTTCAAATTTCTTTAAGTTCCATATTTAACCTGTGCTTTAGAGAATGGTGATCGGGCACATCCTTAACTACGATAGCCCCCGAGGCTATGCGACACCCCTTGCCAATCTTTAAGCCAAGCTGAACCATAACTCCATCTCCAAAGAGGCTCCTCTCTCCAACTTGCACCGTACCAGAGAGCAGACAACCTGGCCCCATAAATACCGTCTTACCTAAGTGACAGTGGTGATCGATACTAGTGTGAGCCCCAATGAAACAGTTGTCCTCAATCTGAGCGCAGACACCTAAATGGACAAAACTACACAAGACGATCCCTTTACCTAAAACTGCCTGACGATTGATGCGCACGGTGGGATCAATGGCATTAACTAAAGGAACTCCCAAAGAGACTAAGCGATCATAGAGAGCCTGACGCACAGGCAAATTTATACCTACCCCCACAATGGCAGAATTAAAGAAGCTCTCAGCCCACAACTTTTCTAAAAGCTCCATTTTGCCCAAAACTGGCACTCCGAAGAGCTCTTTGCCCTGCAAGTTAGGATTATCATCTAAACATCCCACCACCTGACAACCAGGATCATTCAAAAGAATATCTATCACCTGCATAGCGGCTTGCCCCGCCCCAAGAACCAAGACTTTATTTTTATTTATATAATCCATAATTAAACGATCTCCACAGACAATTTGCGATTCTTAATGCGCAATTTGTAATTGACAATCTTACTTTTTCTGAAGGCTAAAAGGTTTTCCCCGAGAGAACAAATAAACAACCTTTAGTTATGGCCAAACATAATATTTATTTAGTTGGCTTCATGGGTACTGGCAAAAGTACTATTGGCAGAGAACTGGCTAGAGTCATGGGGCGCAAATGTATAGATATAGATCAAGAGTTGGAAAAGCTCTACGGTTGTACTGTGTCAGAAATGTTCACTAATTACGGAGAGAGCTGGTTCCGCCAAAAAGAATACCAACTTTGCAAGGAACTATCTGAATCGACCAACAAGGTCGTAGCTACGGGCGGAGGAACACTCTTCAATGGCAATGTCTTCGAACTGTTCAATAGATCAGGACTAATGATCTGCCTCTATACAGAAAAAGACCGACTCATCGAGCGTCTGGAAAGGGCCAATCCCCTCAAAAGACCCCTTCTACAAAACACCGACATTCCCGAAAAAGTAGACAGCTTGCTAGAGAAGAGACAGTGGCTCTACGACAAGATCACTATCCGTATTGACACTACTAACTACACGCCAATGGAGACAGCTCGCAAAATAGCAGAACTACTAAAAAAACGCCAATTGATCCTAAATAGACTTAGAGACCAATATATCGATCTCACCTAGCCTTGCCTAAAACCACCGAACGGGCCTCACGGGCTTGATTGACTAACATTCCCCTGCCTTTAAGAACTTTTCTGCCTCTTTGGGCAAACAGACATACAAACAGAGTTTCCGTTGGATTAGAGACGAGATCACATCCGACGCTGTTACTGAGATCACACTCTAATAATCTTTGCCAATTTACTCCTAAATTAGGAGCAAAACCCACTTGGCCACAAGGAGTAGCATTGATGTATATATCAGCGACCTCTCCAACATGCAAGTATTCCTGAGCCACAATATTTATATTTCTATGGGTCTCTTGGCAAAAATTATCCATATCTTGCTTTAATTTTCTCCCCCGCAAAGGAGAATTTATTATCTTTATACTACCGATATTCTCTTGAATAAGAGCGTAAATCACGGCCCTGGCCGCTCCACCAGCTCCAAAGACTACAGCCTTCTTACCTCTGATATCTTCATTTATGGATATTTTCCAACTGCGCAACCAACCGAACCAATCGCTATTTTCACCCTGCAAAAAACCGTTGCGATAGTAAATAGTGTTGACAGCCCCAATTGCTAAAGCGGCAAAACTCAAACGCCCCTTCTCATGAAGATAATTGTAAATACTCTCTTTATAAGGATAGGTTACATTGGCTCCTACCATCGGTATCTTTGACCAGTTTTCTAAAATGTATTTGACCTCATCCTCTTGCAAAGACAAGGGAAGATAGAGCAAATTGCTCTTATCTAAAGTAGAGAGATGATTGTGAATAGATGGTGAGTAACTGTGCCATGTCGGATTACCCAAGAGGAAGAAAAACTTAAACGTGCGCTTATCCAGATGGGGCAGAGCATCCTCGATAGAGAGAAAAGCCGACTCATTAGCAGCCTCTAGCTCTATCAAATAGTCGCGCAAACTCACGACTTCCTCCAATATCGACCATCTATCTTGTAGAAAAGCCAATATTTTATCAACTCGCTCACTCATATTATCCACTCCCAAAAACGCGGAAAGGACACTTCACAACAATCCTTTCCTTCGATATCTATTAAACAATCACTCAAGGCAGAAGCTACTCCCCAAGTCATAGATAGACGATGATCCCCATAAGATTGCAAATAGCCACCTTTTAACTTACAAGGCCCCTCGATAGCAAAACCATCAGCATATTCACAACTTTTAACTCCCAATTTGCCGAGCTCTCTTAAAGTGCAACTTAGACGATCCGACTCTTTGAAGCGCAACTCCCTAGCTCCATAAACTCTAGTTACACCTTCAGCTTGAGAAGCCACCAGAGCTAACAGAGGCAATTCATCTAAACAGAGAGGAACCTCTTTGGGCAAAACATCTGTAGCCCGCAATCGAGAATATTCAGTTGTTATAGTGCCAAAGCTCTCACCCCAGGATTGACCTTTTACATCCAAAGAGATTTTAGCTCCCATGCGCTGTAAAATATGATAGAAGCCTAAACGCGTAGGATTTAGGTTGACGTTCTCAATAAA
>JAFSXH010000116.1 GCA_017444165.1 bacterium
AAAGATGGCCGTTACCAGCACATAAATACTGGAGAGTTCTATGGCAAAATGGGCCGCTAATACAAAAAAATGAGAGATAGACGGTATAGAAATTGGCTTTAGAAGAGATTACTGTTAAGGGAGCGAGGGAGAATAACCTAAAAGATATATATATAACTTTTCCTCGCCAAAAATTGGTCGTTGTTACAGGTCTCTCTGGTTCTGGTAAGTCTTCTTTAGTTTTCGATACCATATACGCCGAGGGCAGAAGGCGATATATGGAGTCCCTATCTTCTTACGCTCGTCAATTTTTAGGAAGAATCGAGAAACCAGATGTAGACAGCATTGATGGCTTGTCTCCTACCATATCCATAGATCAAAAGGGTGCCAGTTCAAATCCTCGTTCAACAGTGGGGACAATGACGGAGATCTACGACTATCTGCGTCTTCTCTATGCACGTATCGGTGTTCCCCACTGTCCCCAATGTGGACGAGAGATAGCTCCCCAGACTTTAGATCAGATAGTTGAAACTATTTCTAGTTATGAAATAGGGACCAAGTTCAATCTTTTGGCTCCCATAGTGCGGGGCAAAAAGGGTAAATTTCAAGAAGACCTGCGCGATATACTCAAGAGCGGTTATATACGTGTAAGAATCGATGGCAAAATTATCCGACTCGATGACAGCGAGGAGTTGCCCAATTTAGATCGTTACGTCATTCACAATATTGAGGTAGTTGTTGATCGTTTTACTATTAAAGCTGGTTCTCGACAGCGTCTCTCTGAGTCGATAGAGTTGGCCCTGCAACTAGGTAAGGGAGTTATTATCTTACAAAATGTAGCTACTGGAGAGGAAAAATTCTTCAGTCAGAACTTAGCCTGCATAAATTGCGAGCTTTCCTTTGCTCCTTTGGAACCGCGCCTTTTCTCATTCAATTCCCCTTTTGGAGCCTGTCCAGAGTGTGCAGGTCTGGGCTTTATCTCTGAATTAGATCTCGATCTAGTCGTTCCCAATCACAGTCTGACTCTGCGTGAGGGAGCTTTGGCTCCATGGGGAAAACCCATACGCTCTTTCCGTTACTTTGCTAGTGAAAGTTGGTTTTGGGCACAGTTGGGAGAACTAGTAGATTTAGGCTTAGTCGATTTAGATCTTCCTTGGGATGAGATGGATGAGAGACAAAAAAATTTCATTCTTTATGGTACGATGGGAGCGAGTGATCTGCCCAAATTTGCTGGAGCCTTGCCAATATTAGACAAACGTTTTAAAGAATCAAATTCGGAATGGGCTTTAGAAGAGTTGGGCAAATATCGTCACGATGTTCTATGTAAGGCATGTCAGGGACATCGTTTAAAACCACAGGCTAGAGCGGTAACAATAGACAATTTACCCATTCATACTATTTGCCAACTCCCGATAGATAAGCTCAAAGATTGGTTGAATAATTTAGAAATTTCTTCACGTGAACGCACTATAGCCAAATTGATCTTTCGCGAATTGGAAGCGCGTTTGCAATTTTTGCTCAATGTAGGTTTAAATTATCTAAGTTTAGATCGGACTGCCGTCACGCTTTCGGGAGGTGAAGCTCAACGTATTCGTTTAGCCACTCAGATAGGCTCTGGTTTAGTGGGAGTTTTGTATATATTGGATGAGCCTTCCATAGGTCTCCATCAACGCGACAACCAAAGACTTATCGATACGTTAAAAAATTTACGTGACTTAGGCAACAGTCTCATAGTGGTGGAACATGATGAGGACACAATTCGCGCCGCTGATAATATCGTTGATATAGGGCCAGGGGCGGGAGTTCACGGGGGTGAGATAGTCGCTCAAGGAGAGCTTGCAGATATTATTGCCAATCCACGCTCTTTGACGGGGGCGTATTTGAGCAAGAAAAAGGTTATTGCTATTCCTGAAATGCGCAGAACGGGCAACGGCAAAGAGCTGATTTTCTATGGTTGTAAACAGAATAACTTAAAAGGTATAGATGTTCGTTTACCTTTGGGAAAGATGATCTGCATTACGGGAGTATCTGGTTCAGGCAAAAGTACCTTAGTCAATGAGATTATTTACAAAAATTTGGCTAAACATTTGGGTTTGAAGATCGCAGGCTTGGGTGAATGTGAGAAGATTGAAGGTTTAGAGTTTATCGATAAATTGATCGCTATCGACCAGAGTCCTATTGGCAGAACACCACGTTCTAATCCAGCCACTTATATAGGTATGTTTGACGCTATTCGCCAACTATTTGCTCAAACTTCAGAAGCAAAGATGCGCGGCTATAAACCTGGCCGTTTCTCCTTCAATATCAAAGGCGGCCGCTGTGAAGCCTGTCAAGGTCAGGGTATAAACAAGATCGAGATGAACTTTTTGCCCGATGTCTTTGTACCCTGTGAGGTTTGTCATGGCCATCGCTACAACCGTGAGACATTGGAAGTACACTTCAAAGGCAAAAACATTTCTGAAGTTCTAGATATGACCGTAGAAGAAGCTTTAGAGTTTTTCCTAATCCACCAGAGTATATTTAACAAATTGCAAACTCTTTTCGATGTCGGTTTAGGTTATATTAAGCTCGGCCAAAACGCAACAACCTTATCTGGCGGTGAGGCCCAACGCATAAAATTGGCCGCTGAATTGTCGAAAAAGGCTTTAAAAAATACTCTATATATTTTGGATGAACCGACCACGGGCTTACACTTTGAAGATATCAATCGCCTGATGCAAGTTTTACATAGGTTGACTGACGCTGGCTCTTCCATGATCATTATCGAACATAACCTAGAAGTAATTAAATGTTGTGATTGGCTGATCGATCTCGGTCCCGAAGGTGGAGAGGAGGGAGGTCAAATAATTTTTGCAGGCACACCAGAAGATATTTGCCATTGTGAACGATCTTACACTGGTAAATTCTTAAAAAATGTGCTTTAATTTCACAAAGTCTATTCCTTCACGGAGGTATTAGAATGATAAAAAGTATAACCAAGCTCAATTGGTTATTGGTTTTAATTTTGGGCTTGTGTTTTGTAAGTCCAACGGCTCAGGCTCAGGGCGATATGGAACCTTATCAAGCGTTGTGTAATTTTGTGAACAGTGCAAAGATGGGGTCAGGAATGTCTTGGAATTATATTTCCAGTAGAATGCAAACCAGCATCGTAGACAGATGTATCCAGCAAATTCACGCCACTGATCCTAATTTTGCCAGGCGTTATTCTCCATCTCAATTAAAGTACTATATATTGACTCAATTGAGTAATCCTTATAGTCAACTATCTACAACTTTTTGGAAAAACTTTACTCAAAATATTAAAATTAATGAGTGGTTTTTAGATAACCCCATAGTAACCATGGATGGTGAAAATAAAGCTATAGTAAGAACTAATACTTCCACCCAATATCGCCTTTTCCATATGGTAAGAGAGGGTAATGCTTGGAAATTAGATGAAGAAGTAGTTAATAGGTAAAAATTTTGTGAGGTAAAATGAAAATGGCCAAATCTTTGAAAAATATCAGTTATCTTTTGATCTTTGTTGTCGGTATGTGCTTATTCTCTGCGGTTGCTAACGCTGAAGATAGGTCTCCAGTCGAGGCCTTAAAGAACTTTGTTAGATTAGGACAGACGGGAAAGAGCGGTTGGGATTATCTCTCAGAGAATTGTAAATGGCGCATTGTAGATCTCGCTATACAAATGGCCGCTCAAGAAGACCCAGAGATAACTAAGGGAGTAACCCCTGAAACATTGAAAAAAGCCGTCTATAGTGAGTTGAGCAATCCCAGCAGTGAAATGTCTGTCAACTTCTGGCAAGGTTTCTGGGAGAGTTTTAATCAAGCAAAAATAGATCCTAGTGCCTTTGATCAAGCCTCAGTTAGAATAGAAGGCAACACCGCTTACATAAGCAACAATGGCGAGACGATCGTTATGTTTAAAGAAAACGGTGCTTGGAAGTGGAACTTGGAGTTCTAACTAAAAGGCGAGCGAAGGAAAACTAGTTTTCGATATTTAAGCGAAGTAATTATCTGTTTATAAATGGTTGCCCGATAAGTTTTATACCGTAAGATACGTACAAGTATAAGACTATGGAGCAGGCAGAAGAAAGGTCCTATAATGGCACTCATTACATCGAAAGAACTGTTTGAGAAGGCTTACACTGGTGGT
>JAFSXH010000117.1 GCA_017444165.1 bacterium
GGTATTATTTCTAAATGCAAATTCTGCATTTGCATCATTGTGCCCTCACCGTCGATAGTAGCTGTGAAAGCTAATTTGTTTATATTCGCGGGAAGTCGATCGAGATTCACAGTGAACGAGGCACTGTTGGCAGAGTTCGCCAAAGTTATCTCTCCATTGGGGCTGGACAGTTGATTGTAGAAGATCATATAACGCTCATCGGACAATTTATTGTCACTATCAACCCCAAAACAAGTAAAATCGCAAGTAAACGATCCATCAACTTTAACTTTGATCGTTAAATTTTGCTCCGTCAACTTGCCACGAAACCCACGCTGTATAATAGACATTTTTTCTACTCCTTAGATTTACTTTTAAAAGAAATTGCCTCCAAACAAGGCGTTAGCCAGACCATCGAGGAGACCGCCACCGCCACTTTGCTGACCACCGTAACCGCTACCGTAATTATTGCCATAACCTCCACCATTAATCCCATTGTTAAAACTGTTGCCATATTGGCCAGCATTATTTTGATTAACATTGAAATTGAAGTGTTGACGATTTTGGCGGTTAAAGATGCCTTTGGCTTTGGCCTCTTTGAGCCATTGAGGAAATTCACCTAAAAGACGATCATAAAGCTCTTGATTAGGTACAGAATTAAAATCATCCAGAGCGAAGAAATTGGCATTATCAATAAAACGCCCCTGCATAGTATCAAGTCTCTGCAAGATACCGTACCCTGATCCCGCTACGCCTACAAACTGCCAGAAGATTGGCAACACGGCCGATTGACAGATCAGAGAAGAGAGGTCAGCATCCATATGAATTCCTCCGTCACTTATGAATATAACATAAGCTGGCAAATCACTATCCTGGTAATACATGATTATATCCTTCATAACTGGAGGTTCATTATTAAAACTGCCGAGATTCAATGTAGAGTAAGGATCACGCGGCACAATGCTCTGATAATTTTGTAAATTGGCACTAGGCATACGCCTAAATCTTTCGCTGAAGATCCAGAGATCAAGCTCACCATCATCATCAAATTGGACGGCTAAAGGTAAAATCTTGTTGACGATCTGCTGTACAACTCCATCTCTGTAGGCTAACCCCATAGAACCAGAAGCATCTAAAACCAGAGCCACACGAGCACGCACATCGGTAAGTTTCTTCTTCTCCAAAGTTATGCGAATAGGTTTGGCTAGAGAGAGAAGAGCGGGGGCCTCTTTTTCCAGACGCTTTTCCAAAGATAACCTAGTAGGTTGAGCCGGCTGAACCACTTGAGATTGCGGACGACTCGAAGACATGTTTTGTGATGCATGCTGAGATTGCCCTTTATCCTCTACACCGCCGTAATGTCGTAAAAGTTCTGATAAACCGCCATTGAAGCCTTGACCTACTAAATTGATTCTCCATCCATCTTTGCGATACAATTCCAGGATGATGATCGCTTTTTCATTACTAAAAAGCTCACGTCCCAAGCGAGAAGTTACACTCTGATTTTGCTCTAAAGATATATTAAAACTACTTATTTCAGACATAACTCCACTGCCATCTATACTGACAGCGAAGATAAGTTTATCGATGGACGATGGTAAACGATTTAAATTGATTGTAAATGTAGCAGCATTTTGAAAAAGTTGAAGGGTTATTTCGCTGTTGGGACTGCGCAACTGATTGTAAAAGACCATATAACGATCATCGGATAGTTGGCCGCAGGAGTCTACTCCAAAGCAAGTAAAATCATAAACAGCTCGCCCTTGGATACTGAAATTCACCCTAAAATTTTGTTCTAAATTAAAAAATTTGTCTAATTTACTGCGAAATCCGCGACTAATCTCCATAAACTATACCTCAAACCTTTTGAGGTGGGTATTATTGATTTTACACCTTTGACCTTCAAACACAATCTGTGATTAATGCTTTGAAAAATAAAAAACATATACCTACAACTGGGCGTTTAGAAATATTCAGGGCAGGATGTAGAAAGACTGTAGAGAACGGGCAGGCCGTTTCGAAGAAGGTGGAATAATGAGCGATTGTACAGTAAAGATAGGCGATCTCGTCATAGGTAAAGGAAGACCTGTGGCCGTGCAGAGCATGGCCAACACTAGTACGGCTGATGTCGAAGCTACAGTTAAGCAGATTTTAGAATTAGCTAGAGCTGGTTCGGAGTTAGTGCGTTTTACAGTCAAAGATGAAGAGGATGCCAAGGCTGTAGCTCACATCAGAGACAGAGTGCGTGAGGCTGGTTGTAGAGTTCCCTTGATAGGTGATTTTCATTACAACGGTCATCTATTATTGAGCAAGTATCCTGATTGTTTAGCTGCTCTCGATAAGTTGCGCATCAATCCTGGCAATGTCGGTTTAGGAAGTAGCCACGATAATAACTTTAAGACGATGATCGAGTTGGCTATAAAGAGCGATAAAGTAGTGCGCATCGGGGTCAATGGTGGCTCGATAGATAAGGAACTTTATGCTCACTTGCTAGAAGAGAATCGTCACCAAAACACTCCAAAAAGTGATCGAGATGTGTTCTTGCACGCCATGGTTGAGAGTGCTCTGCAGTCCGCACAGAAAGCAGAAGAATACGGTTTAGCCGCTGATCACATAGTCGTTTCCGCCAAGATTTCACAAGTTCCCGATCTCTTGAAGGTTTATCGTGAGTTAGGCCGCCGTTCTAAGTACGTCCTCCATTTAGGACTGACTGAAGCGGGTCAAGGAGTTAAGGGAACGGTCAGTTCAGCAGTAGCTTTAGGCATACTTTTAAATGAGGGTATAGGAGATACTATACGAGTCTCTTTGACTCCCCAACCTGGCCAATCTCGCACTCAAGAGGTTTATGTTGCTCAAGAAATTTTACAAAGTATGGGCTTGCGTGCTTTCCTCCCTCAAGTAGTCTCCTGCCCTGGTTGTGGGCGTACCTCTAGTACTCTCTTCCAAAGTATTGCTTTGAAAGTCAGTGAATATCTGCGTGAGCGTTTTCCTATTTGGAAGGATATGGGCTTCAGAGGCATAGAGGATATGAAGGTTGCCGTTATGGGTTGTATCGTCAATGGACCTGGTGAAGGGAAAGATGCTAATATTGGTCTATCGTTGCCAGGTCGCGGAGAGGACCCCAAAGCCATAATCTTTGTTGATGGTCAAAGAGAGGGCCTCGTAAGCGGTGAGGATCTTGCTAATCAATTTATTGCTCGTATAGAAGAGTATGTAAAAGCTCATTATCAGGGAGGAAATTAGATTGGCTCACTTAGGCTTTTTATTAACGCGCTCCATCAGTGCTAGTGCAGGCTCGCGCTCATTCAGATTGTTATCTAGAGCTGCTCTAAATAAAGGTCATAAAGTTTCTGTTATATTTGCTGATGATGGTATATATCAATGTGTATTTAACAAACGTTACAAGGGAGATAATGACGATATGCTCTCCTTCTTGTCAGACCTAAAACGTAGAGGGGCCTATTTAGTAGCTGATTATGCCAGCCTGAATGGTCGGGGACTAAATTTAGATAACATTCCTACTGATCCTGAAGATAACAAAGTATTAATTAAAATAGTTACTGTAGAAGAGTTGGTAAAAATAATTGGGCTAGTAGATCAGGTGATATGCTTATGAGTTATCCTGTCGATTATTCTTCTAAAAAAGTTCTGCTCTTTGTAGGTCGTAGCAATTTTGCCAGTGACAGTCTCGTTGAAGCTCTTCGCTTTGCTATTGGGTTATCTTGCGGAATAGTTGGTCACAAAGTAGATGTAGTCTTTATTGCCGATGGAGTCACCGATTGTATGGCCGAAAGGATTGAAGAGGCTAAAGTTAGACCGTATTTTCTCTCCGCTAAGAGTTATGGAATATCTTTTTGGGCCGATGAGTCTAGTTTGAAACAGAGAAGCATCGATAAAGAGCGTCTTTTTAAGGATTGCAATGTTGTCAATGCAGATTCTTTAGTGGAATTGTTAAATAGTTCTGATATACACTTGAGGCTTTAAGTTAATTATGGATGCTCTTTATATTGTCAGTCGTGAATCTGTCGTTGAAGCTATGCGCATACTTAAGAGTGGTGTGGAAGCTGATGTGTTGTTGGTGGGGCGAGGTGTGATTGTACCTGTAACTGAGAACATGTTTGGCAAACGCAAAGTTTATGTTATGAAAGAAGAACTCGAGGCTATGGGCATACCAGACAAAAAGTGCGACAATCTGGTAGTTGTCTCCTCCGAAGAGATGATCGATATAATTGCGGAGAGACGCATTTACAACTTTAGTTAAGATTTGTTCTTGCGTCATTTTGTAGCAGGAACTAAAAGAGTTGCTAAGCAAAATACAACTTTCTAAAAAGTTTTAGTTCGTGAGGCAATTCTGTGAAGATCTTATTTCTGTCAGCTGAGGCTGTTCCATATGTAAAAGTCGGAGGTTTAGGGGATGTGGCAGGAGCTCTTCCCCAGGCTCTGCGCAAATTGGGCCATGATGTGCGCTTGATGATGCCACGTTATGGCCTTTTAGATCCGCAAAAGTACGGATTCAAAAAGGTTCTTGA
>JAFSXH010000118.1 GCA_017444165.1 bacterium
AATGGGACTTTGGGAGATGATGATGATATTCTTTACTTAGGTATCACTGATCTCGGTTCCAGCAGGGGTGTCTATGTGATCAGTATGGGTAAGAGGGTAGATGGTTGGTCTAAAGGTATCGCTCGTAATGCTTTAAATGGTAAGGCTGAAGTAGCTAGTACCAATCCTCTGACTTGTGATTTTGATGATGTGAGCATCTTCTGGACAGATTGTGTTGAAGAAGGTAAGGTCTGTCATTACAGTTACGATAAACTTGAGAGCAAGACTACTCCCGATTATTGTCACATAGTCGTGTCAGGTTTAAATTACCCCGCAGTTATAAATATGCAGGGGCCTTGGGGAGCTGTATCTTGTCAAGGTAATGATCGCTTAGTTCTCTTTGCTAAATCTGATGCTTTCCATCCTGATAAAGATTACCTCAGTCCTTTAGTTCTTGGTGAGAAGTTAGCTTTCCTCAGTCCTAGCAGTTATGACAATCATTGTCCCTTTGATCTCACCTGGACTCAGGCCTTGGATCCTGACAATGGTAACAAGTTGACTTCTTACTTGGCTATAACCAGTGGTTTAACTATCGAAGGTGTAGGACCGGCCTCTCAGGCTAAAGATAAAGGAGCAATTTGGCTTTATAAAGACAGTGGGGCTAGTGATCTGAAAGATGTTACTGGTTCTAAGGCTACTTACAGTAAATTGATTGATGGTTTGCAGTATCCTGTTAGTATCTGCTTCCCTTACGAAGATAAAGCTACTCAGCTTGATGGTTCTGGTAAACCGTTGTGGCCCTATTTGGATATGATCTATGCTAGTACTGGTTCTTCTATTCTTCCTAAAGATCCAGAGACTCCAGGTTCTATTGAGTTCCTGCGTTACAATCTCTCCAGAGGTAAGGTAGATACTGGTAAGACCAAGACTGTATTTAATAATATAAGCGATCCTTTCCACGTTATTTTGAATAATGCCATCAGTAATGATAATAACCACACTTCTATTCTCTTTACTAGTGGTTGGAACTGGGGTACTGACACTAGTTCCAATGGAAATATTCAAGGTATTGCCAATTTCGATCCGACTAATTTATAATAACGTATAATTGATAGAAGATAGGGAGTCGGATCTGCATAGTAGAGATGGCTCCCTGTTCTTTGTGAACTTTATAAATTTTGTGAAATTTTCTTGAGGTAATCTTATGGCTTTAAAAATTACAAAAATAGTTGTTATATTTGGGGTTCTGCTGTGGATTGCCAACATGCTCTTTAACCCCAATTCAGGCTCTTCGATCAAAGGTGGTACTCTATTTTCTAAAGATCTCGTCAAAAAGGTCCAAAAGGGCCAGTTAGTTATTGTAGATAAAAATGAGAGCGATCAATATATTCAAGAAGATCTGTCTACTCACAATCTTTTACAGGCTTTGACCTTTGCTAGGTATAAGAGCGAAGTGTTAGAGCAGCCGCTCTATTTAGAAAATGCGGCCACATTGGGAAAGGCAAACAAGTCTAAGAACAATTACGTAGCTAAAGTAGATCCTTCAGATCGACAAGCCTGGCAACATTTAATTTTGCTGGAGATAGAATTAAAGACTAAGTACGCTAAGAGTCATCCCAATGACTTGGAGGGATATAATACCGAAGAGGCTATGGATATTAATTTGACTCCTGCGAAGATGACTAAATTTATCGAGAAGTATCCTGATTCATATGTAGTTAGTACGGCTTTAGCTCATATAGAGTACAGTCTGTGTGTAGCTCAAAATAAATCAGCTCAGGCTCAGAGTGTTTATACAAAGTTAGCTAAAGAATTTCCCGATAGTGAAGTACTCAATGACTTATTGCCAGTCTATGAGGCCAGAGCTAAAGATTTTGCCGCTAAGAAGGTTGTTAAGAAAGCTGTAAAAGCAAAAGTTGCAAAAGTAAAGGCTACAAAAGCAAAGACTAAAAAAGCATAAAGAAAGCATAAAAAAACATCTCACCTTGAACGTATGGATGCGTAGAAAGTGAGATGTTTTTTTATGCAAAAAATTGCTAAATATCCTTGACCCACAAACCGTGTAAGTTGCAGTAAGCGTAAACTCTCACGGGTTTATCATCTATAAGTTTGAAAGCCACTTTGGGTTCTTCGCCAGGATTTATATTCTTGCGCTGACCACCTTTTTCGGTCTGCAAATAGACCCAGGGAATCCAGTGTGTATCTATTGAGGGGTGTAAAGTGCTACCGATCTGAACCTCAATGACATCACCATTAACTGCCACGTGGGGAACGTGCTTTTCTACAGAGGCATCAACAGAACCGGGGACAAGCTGTTCCATAGGTTGACCACAGCAATTTATCTCTACCTTAGAATCGTGAATGAGGCCAACAATATTCCCGCACTTGCGACAGATGTAAAACTTTCTTTCTTCCATAACTTAAATTATTACCACCTAATTTAGTATGATGCGGCTCTCATTGCTCCGCAAAGTGATCTAAATCCTGCAAGGCTGTGGTTAGCCGTTGGTGTGTCAGAATCGCTATCGTACCCAATTTAACTAAACAGACGCTTCCACCAGGGTAACTGTAAACGTTGGATCTCTTCCCTGGCTACTCTCAGTTCTTCTTCTAAGCTGCTAACTTGACGCTCTTTCTCTTTTTTGCTTTCGTCTGCAAATTCCATCTTAGCCTCTAAGCGGACGATTTCTGTTTGAGCTTTATGAAGATCTTCTTGTAAAGTTTTCAGTTGTCGATCTTTTGCCAACTCTTTTTCGTGACCATCAGTCAAAAGACGCTGGACCTGCTCTAAACGCCCCTGCAAATAACCCATGCGCATAACAGCTGCTTCGTGACGTTCTAGGGTCACGTAAGCACTATCCGTTGTTTGCTCCCCAGCATCTTCTTTGGTAAAGTCTATAACGTCTGGCTTCACATAATCCTCCTGCTTAGGTTCATCTTCATCGTAAGGAAAGAAATCATCTTCAGGCTCTGATTCTGGCTCCTCTTCTTCCTCTTTGCGAGTGCGACTATTTCTCAATTTAGGATACGTTCCAGAATCACTTTTCGCGCTAATCCAAAAATTGTCTAACTCACTGCGAGCTATAAGGACTCGATATTTACCGCGCCCTGCCGCCTCATCTGAATTTATTGTTTTTATACGTCCCTGATTTATATATCTATATACTTGACGCTCAGTTTTACCTATAGCCGTGGCAAATTCAGCGATAGATAGATATTCACTTTTATCCTTATGAGAATTTTCCGACAAATTATCCATAACAACACAAGGCTTTTGCAGAATAAAGTCTCTCTCCTTTTTTACAATTCGCATTTGAAATTTACTAATTACCAACTATAGTTCATACATTTTCTGAAAGTTTACATTTTTTTACACATTTACAAAATAGAAAATGCTATTATGCTATACAAGTTATGTCTAATATTTTTGCCGTTAGTATTTAGCCTGGGGGTGGAAGGGTTAAACCTTGAGGATCGCTTCGGTATTTAGTGTAGTATAACAAAAAATACAATGAAGGTTTGAAACCTTCAAAGCAGTAATGTATTACTGCGATAGCTTTCGGGTTATTTCGCTAAAAGAGCGAGTTGGTTCTTTTAACAGGATCTCGTAAAATTTCCGAGAGAGATAACGTGGAGGCTTAAAGTTGAAAGGAGATTTATAATGGAAATTCGCCCTACAATGGCTGCTCCTACTTCGCAGATTTATACTAGTGCTCCCGCGGCTAAAGCCGAGGTAGCTGCCGAAGCTAATCAGCCTCAAGAGATGTTTACCTCCTCCAGCAATGGCCCGGTAAATCTCATTATTACCAACAGTGATAAGACTAAACTTGAAGAGCTTCGCGCTGAAATTTTAGCTAGGAATCCTCAAAACCAGGTTACTGCGGATCTTCCTTTGATCAATGGTTTTGCTGTCAGTGTCACTCCTGGTGAGGATGGTTCTGTCCTTTCTAACCTCAGCAAGTTGAATGAAGAGGGTTCTTCCGTGTTTGTAGACGGAAAGATCGGTATTCCTGAGGGTGAGAGAGAGATCAACGATGTTATGCGTCCTTTGATGGACAATGCCAACATCACTTTGGGAGTGGACAAGCTCCACGAGCAGGGTATTACTGGTAAGGGTGTTACTGTTTGTGTTATTGATACTGGTATTGCTCCTCATGCTGATTTTGAGGGACGTATTGTTGGCTTTAAAGATATGGTCAATGGTAAAACAGAGCCCTACGATGATCAAGGTCATGGTACTCACTGCGCTGGTATTTGCGCTGGTTCTGGCAAAACTTCCGAAGGTAAGTTCACTGGTGTGGCTCCTGAAGCTAACCTCGTAGGTGTGAAGGTTTTGGATCGCAACGGTTCTGGTGCTTTCTCCAACGTTATTAAGGGTATCCAGTGGGCTGTTGAGCACAAGGATGAGTTCAGCATTGATGTTATTAGCATGTCCTTGGGTGGATACATCACTCAGAGTTACAAGGATGACCCCGTGGTTCAAGCCGTTGAGGCTGCTAATGCCGCTGGTGTGAGTTGCGTGATCGCCGCTGGTAACGAAGGTCCTAGCTCTGGTACGATCGGCTCTCCTGGTAATGCTCCTAGTGCTATTACCGTCGGTGCTCTGGATGACAAGGGTACTCCCGAGCGCGAAGATGATACGATTGCTTACTTCTCCAGCCGTGGTCCCAGCCGTATCGACAAGTCCGAGAAGCCCGACATTCTCGCTCCTGGTGTGAATATCACCGCTGCTTCCCACAGAGGAAATGGTTATGTGACTATGTCTGGTACTTCCATGGCTACTCCTTTCGCCGCTGGTGTGGATGCTTTGATGCACCAAGTTAAACCCGACATCAGCCCCGCTGAGACGAAAGAGATCATGATGAAGTTTGCTGATAAGTTAGAGGGGCTCGACAAGTTCCAACAGGGTAAAGGCGTTATCGATCCTCAAGAAAACATTGATTACTTAATGGGTAAATAGCGAATAAATATACCACTGTTCTAAAGGGCAATGCTGATTAATTACAGGTCGGGCGTTGCCCTTTCTTTTTACTTTACTTAGATGGGTGATAAGCGAATAAATGTCTTGGTCTTTTAAGATAGCGAGATTCTTTGGAATAGATGTTAAGATTCACATAACTTTTATACTCTTATTGATATGGTTTTTATTCCACTACGGCGCAGAGTCTGTATATTTAACTTTAATTGTTTTCACTTGTATAGTTATGCATGAATACGGTCATGCTTTAACGGCGCGTAAGTTTGGTATTCCCACCAGGTGCATAACCCTCTGGCCCTTTGGAGGCGTAGCTTCTTTAGAGGGTATGACGAGAAGCCCCAAAGAGGAAATATTGACAGCTTTAGCTGGTCCAGCTGTCAATTTATTTTTAATCGTCCTTACTTATTTATTTTTTAATTCATATCCGTATTGGGTAGATTATTTTTCCAATGCAGTCTTTTACAGAATATCTTACTGTGCGGATTTTTTCTTTTTCATAAATATTTCGCTCATGCTCTTTAATTTGATCCCGTCTTTTCCCATGGATGGTGGTCGCGTTTTGCGGGGCATTTTAAATTATAAATATGATCTTTTTAGAGCTACAGAAATTGCCGTTAAAGTAGGTAAGTTCTTTGCCGTAGTTATGTTTATTCTGGGAGCGGCTTACGATCAAATGCTGATGATCATTGCCGTATTTATTTGGTTTAGTGGTAGCAGAGAATTAGAGCAAATGATTCAAGCTAAACTCATAGAGCGATTAGAAAATGGCACGGCTACTTTGGAAGATATGGTAAATTTAAGCGGCGGTCATATCTTCGATCTCCTTTTTGGCAATATGTTTGGGAGAAAGAGGGAAGAGGTTAAAGATAACGTTATAGATTTTACCAATGCTAAAAAAGAGATTTACGAAGCTAAATATCGTCCT
>JAFSXH010000119.1 GCA_017444165.1 bacterium
AAGTTCGTGAGCGCAAGGCCAGAATCGGTCGTCGTCCCGGTGCCGTTGGTGGCAGTGCTGAGCCTATCCAGATTCCCGCCAGGAGTGTCCCCGTCTTTAAGCCCGGCAAAGAACTCAAAGAGGCCGTAAAGTCCTATTCTAGCACTAAGACTGAAGAGTAATTTACCGTTTTTGCACTAGTTCTACTTTACGAGTGTTCGTATGGGCCAGTCCTTTGGTATTTTGTGGCATAGGACTGGCATTTTTTGTGTGTTGTCATGGATCAGAAATTAGTCAGAAATTTTTGTATTATAGCTCACATCGATCACGGTAAATCTACCCTAGCCGATAGAATATTGGAAAAGACCAACACTATCGACAAGAGGGAAATGGTCGATCAAGTTCTCGACTCCATGGATTTGGAACGAGAGCGCGGCATTACTATAAAATCTCATCCTGTAACTTTATATTACAAATCGCAAGATGGCTTAACTTATCAGTTAAACCTATTAGATACTCCAGGCCACGTAGACTTTACTTATGAAGTATCTCGCTCTTTAGCGGCTTGCGAGGGAGCTTTATTGGTCGTAGATGCTTCTCAAGGTGTGGAAGCCCAAACTTTAGCCAATTATCAAATGGCTTTGGATCAAAATCTAGAGATAGTACCCGTTATCAATAAGATCGATCTTCCTTCAGCTGATCCTGAACGAGTTATCAATGAAATTGAAGAAGTATTGGCTCTGCCTGCTGAGGACGCTTGTCTAGTTTCAGCTAAACAAAATATCGGCATAGACGAGCTTATGGAAGCCATCGTCAAACAGATTCCTGCCCCTTCAGGTGACCCCCAAAAACCTCTGCGAGCTTTGATATTCGACTCTCGCTACGATAAATATAGGGGTGTGGTTCCATTCTTTAGGGTCGTAGATGGCCAGGTTAGCAAGGGTACAACTGTACGCATGATGAGTACTAATAGAGAGTACTTAGTCGACGAAGTAGGCATATTTACCCCTGGCCCCAAACCAGTTGACGTTCTCAAAGCTGGAGATGTAGGCTACTTAGTTGCCCAGATACGCAACATAGAAGAGACCAAAGTCGGTGACACTTTGACACTGGCCAAAGATGGCGCAAGTGAGCCTCTGCCAGGTTACAGAGAAGCTGTGCCTATGGTCTACAGCGGTCTCTACCCTATCGATCCTCTAGATTACAACAATTTGCGCGATGCACTCACTAAGTTAAAGCTAAACGATGCTGCTCTAGTCTGGGAACCAGAGACTTCTATCGCTTTAGGCTTCGGTTATCGTTGTGGCTTCTTGGGTCTCTTACACATGGAGATAGTCCAAGAGCGCCTAGAGAGAGAATTTAATTTAGATCTCATAGCCACAGCCCCTAGCGTCACCTATACTCTCTGCAGTAAAGATGGCTCGAAGACTACGATCCAAAATCCTTCTGATTTTCCTAGCGGCGAACAGCAGATCAAGATAGAAGAACCTATCGTTAAAGCTACTGTCATTGTCCCTGAAGATTATGTCGGTCCCGTCATGGATCTCTGTCAAAATAGACGCGGAACCTTCTTAGGCATGGAGTATCCCTCTCCAGGAAGAGCCATGGTAAATTATGAAATGCCGCTATCAGAGATAATTACCGACTTCTTCGATCAATTGAAGTCGCGCACTCGCGGTTATGCTTCATTTGATTACGAATTTTGCGGCACTCGCCAATCCGATCTAGTGCGTTTAGATATACTCGTCAATGGCCAAAAGGTAGATGCACTTTCAATTATCGTCCACAGAGAGAGAGCCTACACCTCAGGACGCGATCTGACGGAGAGATTGAAAGAGGTCATTCCCCGCCAGATGTTCGAAGTGCCCATCCAAGCCTGTTTAGGGGGCAAGATCTTAGCTAGAGAGACGGTCAAAGCTATGCGCAAAAACGTCTTGGCTAAGTGTTATGGCGGAGATATTACTCGCAAACGCAAACTCCTAGAGAAACAGAAGGAAGGCAAAAAGCGCATGAAACGGATCGGCAATGTGGATATACCCCAGGAAGCCTTCTTAGCCGTTCTTAAAAAAGAAGAAGAATAATTTTTTCCATAAGTTAATAAACTAGAGCAGGTGAAAAATTTTCAATCCTAACAATTGCACAAACATGGATAGGGATTTGACTTTGTTTGTTGCAGATAGCGTACAGTTTGTTATGTTATCTTTTGAAGGACCGGATCTTTTTTCTATGGCTGGCGGCCTCGGTATAAGGGCCACAGAGGTATGTACCTGCCTAGCCTCTATGGGATACGAGACACACCTATACTTTGTAGGTGATCCCAACTTATCACCTCAAGAGTTATTCAAAGGTATCCATCTGCACAGATGGAGCCAATGGTTGAGTTCAGCAAACCCTGGCGGTTGTTATATGGCGGAAGAGGCTAAAGTCAACGACATGGCCACCTCTCTGCCCGAAGCTCTGATCAATGAGCTAATTGTGCCAGCCGCCCAAAAAGGGAAACTTACCGTGATATTGGCTGAAGAATGGCAGACTGTGCCCACAGTGTTGAGTCTGCGTTCGCTCCTGGAAAAGAGAGAGCTCTCTGAGGAGGCCTTAATTTTATGGAACGCCAATAATACCTACGGCTTCAAGGGGATCAATTGGAACGATCTCAAAAATGCCTGTTCTATAACCACAGTGAGCCGATACATGAAACACCTGATGTGGTCATTGGCCCTAAATCCTATGGTAGTCCATAATGGCATTCCCGATCGCCTCTTCAATCCCGTAAAGGAAGAGGATAAAGAGAGGCTCAAGGAGATCTTTCCCGACCTTTTAG
>JAFSXH010000013.1 GCA_017444165.1 bacterium
ATGATGATGACTATGATGATGTTCCTCTTCCATTGTTTTAAGACCCTGATTTTCTCGCCTGTATGTTGTAAGTTCTGTGCGTTGTGCCTGAAGTTTGTCCTTTTTGGTTATCCTCCCGCTCTTTAACAATTAGTAACGCCTAATTCGTAATGTGTAATTATTTAGAAAGAAAGAATTAATTCATTTCAATTACGAATTACGCATTATGAATTACGAACTAAAAAGTGATCGGTTCACCGCAAAAGGTCAAACTTCATCTACGACTGTGCCTTGTATCAAGCACAACTTATAAATACTTAATCTTCATATTCTCCAAGACGTTCATAACGCTCTTACAGAGATCGGTAGTCGTCTCTAAACTGTCATAGATCTCCTTCCAGCGAATAATCTCAATAGCATTCTTCTCATTGAGGAAGAGATCCGAAATACAATTGCGATGGATCTCATCGGCCTCTTTTTCCAACCTCTTGATCTCGGCCCGCTTCTCTTCTAAATTTTCGACGTTAGTCATACCGCTCTCCGACTCAAACATCTCGTGAACAATCTTAGAGAGAAGATCCGTCATATTGTGAACGATCTGGGCTAGTTCCTTAGATTTTTCCGTAGGTTTATCAATATGATAAATCTTCATGCACATAGCCGAAGACTCAATACAGTCTAAGACATCATCCAAATTGGAAATTAGAGCGTGTATATCTTCACGATCAATAGCGGTAACGAAACTCTTCTCCAGTTCTTGAATAACTTTGTGGAAAGAACTGTCACCCTCTCTCTCCAACTCTTTGATCGAACGGAGGTAGACATCGATATTTTCAAAATCATCCGTCAGATTAACGAGGATAACTCCCGCACGTTCAGCTCTCTCAGAGAGTAATTTGAAAGCAGCAAAGAAACTGTCTTTTTTAGGCGGCATAAAACCCTTTTTCAAAAAATTCACGACTTATTTTTCTCCTTAGATTGAGGATTATCGAGAAGTATTTCAACGTTGGCATTGCGCTTGAGACGCTCCAAGAACGAAGTCATCCTCTCCGTAGCCATCGCCTCTAAGACTCTCAGACGCAAAGACTCATAATCAACAGTGCGGCTTTTTATAAAGAATATGTACCATCCTCCACTACTCGCCTCAATTGGCTTGCTGACAGTGCCAACTTTTTGTTTAAATAGCTCCTCCACACTCAAGGGATCGAACCCCTCTTCCAGTTCACTGCGAGTAACTCGCCCCATAGATCCGCCAATATCCCTCGTCTGCAGATCGAGTGAGTGAACCATGGCCATAGTGGCAAAACTATCTTCTCCTTTGATCCTGTTGAGGAGATCTTTAGCTTCTTTCTCTGACCCCAGAAGAATAGCTCGAAGTTCCATCTCCGCAAAATTGCTCTTGTGTTGGGAAAAGTACTTTTGCCGCTCCGTTTCGGGAACATCTTGCATAGCCAGCTTGTACATGCCCACTGTGCGTTTTAAATTTTCCTTCAACTTATCCTCATCTAACTGTTTAGAGAAAACAATTTCTTGAGCGTCAGGCCGCTTCTTGTAATCAGCCACCCAACGATTCAATTCTTGAGGGGTGGTTTCAATCTTGGCTTGAGCTAGCGACTTATCTATCAATCTATCGGTGATCATCTCTTGCAAAAGCTCGCGACCGTAAAGTTCAATTAATTTATCACTTAAAGTTTCTCGGGTAATTATCTCACCAGAAAACTTAGCCACTATCGGATCGGGGGTGGGACGTAATAAGAGGACAGTCTCCACCAATACAACTATACCTAAAATTATGCAGAGTAAACGTGAACGTTCCATTACTTTCCAACTTCCAATAGTTCTAACATGTTGCCAAACTCTTCCAAATTCAATTGCTGTTGACTATCTGAACGCGCCCGTTCAGGGTGGTTGTGTACTTCTACCATCAAGAGATCGGCTCCCACCGCCTGACTAGCTTTGGCGAGAGGGGACAAAATATCTCTGCGCCCCGCCGCATGGGATATGTCGACCATAATCGGCCAGGGTGTCTCCTGGTGCAAAATTGGCACGCTGGAGAGATCTAAGGTATTGCGCACCCAATGTTCAGATGTGCGAACACCGCGCTCGCAAAGGATAATCTTATCGTTTCCCGCCTGCAAGATGTACTCTGAGGCCAAGATGAGCTCTTCCCAAGTAGCCGCAAAATTGCGCTTGAGGATGACAGGTTTAGTTTGCCTGCCCACCTCTTGCAAAAGGGCGTAATTGTACATATTGCGTGCCCCTATCTGCCAAATATCTACATAAGGCAAGGCCTCTTCGACCAAACGGGGATCAGTTATCTCACTGACAACATTTAGCTCGTACTTATGAGCCACCTCATGGAAGATCTTTAGTCCCTCTAAACCTAATCCTTGAAAATCGTAAGGCGAAGTCCTAGGCTTAAAAGCCCCTCCGCGCATAAACTTCAAGCCACGCTCATGTAAAAAAGAGGCTATCTCCTCTAGTTGCTCCCGATTCTCTACTGCACAGGGACCAGCTACAACTAACATTCTCCCCCCACCAGAAGAGATCTCTACACCGTTGACAGTGAAAGAAACTTTTTCACCCAATTTTTTGGAGAGCAATTTTTCTTGACGATCTTGACGATCCATGAGAAGGAGTGTCTTTTGAAATATGTTTTTGAAGATCTCGCGCAACTCTTCGTTACTAAAAGGCCCTTCATTCTCCTCAAAAAGTTCGCTCAACATCTCCGCTTCGCGCACGGGATCAAAACCAGAGATGCCTAACTGAGCCTTACATTTAGCCACTTCTAAAGCAATGGAAGCCCTCTCATTGAGAAGATATAATATCTTCTTGTTTATCTCGTTTATCTCAGATCTTAAAGATTGCAGTTGTTCTTTTTTATCCAAAACTTATCTCCAACATTTGTAATTTTTCCTATTTAATTCTATTATAATGCTAAATAGACTTTAGTACATAAGTGAAGGATTTGGCTATTTAATAATATAAGTTTTCGAAGAGAAATATCCAGGAGG
>JAFSXH010000120.1 GCA_017444165.1 bacterium
AACTGTGTAGGGGGCTTTTGGACAGCCCCTTGAGAATAAGGGTATCCTGATAGCTAACTCCTTCGGGATATGCTGTTAGGCGTTAGTCCATATACCAAACTTCTCGAGAATCTCCAGCTTCTATAAGCGGGAGAGGTTCAAGAACGGGTGATCTCGTTTGCGGAATAAAAAAAGGCCACACAGGAAGAGTCTTTCTTGTGTGGCCCTTTTGTTTATCGTTTATCTTTTGAACTCAGGAAGCTCCGCCAACTCTTGCATTAAGTATATAGAAGCTTTTATACCTGCGTGGAAATTCTCTAAAGAAAGATGCTCGTTGGGAGCGTGGATCTGCTCATCCTCTAAGCCGATACCCATGAGGATAGCGGGGATTTGCAGAACGCTGGTAAAGGTGGCTACAATGGGGATGGAGCCTCCTTCGCGTACTCTGGCGGGTGTGGCGTTCCAGGCCTTTTGAGCGGCGCGACTGGCGGCTTGCATGACGGGAGCATCGGGGGAGGTCATCCAGGCGGAACCGCCGTGGTGGAAGGTCACTTTTACTTCCACACTAGGATCGGCCAGGCGTTTGATCTCTTTCTCTAAGAGGTCGGCGATCTCTCTATCATCCTGATCGGGTACTAAGCGGCAGGAGATCTTGGCGTAGGCGCGGGCGGGGATGACTGTTTTGGCCCCTTCACCCGTGAAACCGCCCCAAATACCGTTGACGTCTAAAGTAGGACGGGCCCAACGGCGTTCTATGCAGGTGAAACCTTCTTCACCGCAGAGGGCTTTGGCACCGACGACGTTCTGGCGGAAATCTTCCTCATCAAAATCTAACTGCGCCCACTCTTGGCGTTCGCTATCCTGCAAGGGGCGGACTTTGTCGTAGAAACCAGGGATCGTTATGTGGCCTTTGTCGTCTTTCAAGGCGGCAATTATGCGGCAGAGTTCGTTGATGGGGTTGGGAACGGCTCCACCGAACATACCTGAGTGCATATCGCCATCTCCGCCTTTAACCTCTACCTCAACGTAAGAGAGGCCGCGCAGACCGTAGAGGAGGGAAGGTTTGCCAGGAGCGTACATCGTTGTATCGGAGATCACCAAAACATCGGCCTTCAAAAGGTCGGCGTGATCGATGATCCACTGCTCTAAACTAGGACTGCCGCACTCTTCCTCACCCTCTAAACAGAACTTGAGGTTTACGGGCAACATATGGAGATCGTTCAGAGTTTTGGCTGCTTTGACGTGGATAATAAATTGGCCCTTATCATCTGAAGTTCCACGACCGTAGATCTTGCCGTCGCGAATAGTGGGCTCAAAAGGAGGGGTCTCCCACTCTTCTACGGGATCTTCTGGCTGGACATCGTAGTGGCCGTAGACTAAAACTGTGGGGCGGTCTGGTTTAAATTCGGACTCGGCATAGACGATGGGGTGGCCAGGAGTGGGCATAACCTCAGCTTTGGCGATACCAGCTTCGTTTAACTGGCGCACAACTTCTTGAGCGCAGAGTAACATATCTTGCTTATGAGATTCATCGGTACTGACACTGGGAATGCGCAAGAGTACTTTGAGATCTTCTTCGAATTTAGCGGCATTTTTTTCGAGATAAGCGTTAATTTCCGTCATGTAAACGAGTCCTTCCAACTGATTTATTCTCTCCAAAACAAAAAACCCTCAATCTGTGCTAGACTGAGGGAATTTCATCCGTCTTGGCGGAGTGACTGGGATTCGAACCCAGGTGGGCCTTTTGAACCCTCACGCTTAGCAGGCGTGCGCCTTTAACCTCTCGGCCATCGCTCCTTAGAACGCTTGCAATTATACACAAATAGAGTATAAAATCAAGGGTGAAAGTACGAGGTGTGATACTTTGAAAAAAATATTGATAATTTTTGCGCTATTAATATCTATATTTAGCCTTTGTTGGGCTGATCCTCGGTCTAAAAAAGACAATGCGAGTGAACTTCGACAGATTAATTTCCTCATAAATGAAGTGGAATCAACTAGGGGGTTAAAGTTTACAAATAAGGTAAAGTGCCGTTTCTGTTCTCAAAGGGAAGCTAGTGAGTACCTGACTAGGCTCAACAAATATTATAACGATCCTCAGATAGACGAGCGCAGGGATCTATTCTTTCATCATTTGCAACTTTTGCGATCTCAGGAAAATTTTGCCAGACAGAATCAACTGCTCTATGCTGATCAAGTGCGCGGTCTTTACGATCCTATGGGTAAGCTGATGTTAGTTGTCACCGACAATGCTAAAGTTTCTCTTGGTGATAATCAAATTGTCTCTTTACTTAATTATTTAAATGTCGATATAGAGGATATTTATCTTGTTCATGAGTTGTGTCACGCTCTGCAGGATCAAAATTTTGCTTTGGGGGACAAATTAAAATTAACTGAGGGTAATTTAGATAAAGAATTGGCCCTTACCGCTGTAGCTGAAGGGGATGCCACTATTGCTATGTTCGATTATTTAGCTAAATCTGTCGGTCTGCGCTCTTCTATGATAACAAAATATGTCTTCGGTTCTTTGGATAATAAGGAAGAGGCTATAGATCGCTATACTCAATTAAAAAATGCTCCTCTTATTGTTAGATCACTCGCTTTAATGCCTTATTTTGAAGGGACAAAATTTTGTCAAAGTTTGCTGAAAAATGAAAATAGGACTGGAGTTGATGTGGCTTTTCGCAGAGTTCCTCGCTCTACAGAAGAGATTCTTCATCCATTAAAGTATGTTCAGCAGAGTGATCCTCCTAAAGTCGTTGATTTTAGTCGTTTGCCTCAAACTTTTGGGCCTTATCGAGCTATGCAGGATGATTGTGCGGGGGAGTATGTCATAAGAGTTTTGGCACAAAAATACCTGCCTGAAAGTGAAGCTGAGGCTATAGGCCGCGGCTGGGGAGGGGACACTTGGAGGGTTTACAAGTCCAACAATGGCAGTTTTGTGATCTGGGTTAGTGTTTGGGACAGCCAGGCCGATGCCCAGGAGTTTGCCAATTTTTGGAAATTGCACGGCAATAAGAATACTTATGTGCAAGTCTTTGATCGCACTGTCACTTTGGGAATCGATATTCCTAAAGAGTTATTAGCTGCAGTCAAAAGGGAGATCACGGGTGGAAAGATACAGGTGAAGTTGTAATGCTGATACTATTTAGGAGCGGCGGGTAGTATGGTTGAATTAGATGAGAAAATAGTGGAAGTTGTAAACTCTTTAACAGAGACTGAACGCTCTGTTTTAGAAGGTTTGGAAGATTTTGATTTTTTAGAAAGATTAGATGTAGTTCTTATTTTAAGAGGTTGGGGTTCTGAAGACATAAAGAATTTAACTGAGAATCAATGGAAAAAATGTTTCAATTATTATAAGGAAAACATCATTATTGTTTAAAAACAAGACTTTCACGCTTCTAAGCATAAAATTACATCGTGGTATTTGGTGAGTAGTGTGTCTCTCTTTTGTTACAGAGATGGTAATCTAAATCTTGTAAGTTGTGGCTGAAGTGTCGCTTTTTGTTCATTCTATTGTCGTTGCGTAAAGTTTGGGAGAAGATGTAATGAGAATATTTATAGCAATCCAATTTAGTGAAGAGTTTAAGGATGAGATCGAAGAGATTCAATACTCTTTTATAAAAAACGGTGTAGATGGCAATTACACTGAAAAAAATAATTTACATTTAACTCTAGCCTTTATTGGTGAGTATGAAGATCCATTATACGTGAAAAAAGTTATAGATAAGATAAAATTTAGGCCCTTTTCTATCAAATTGGAAAAGATGGGAGCTTTCCACAGTCTTTGGTGGATAGGTCTGCAAAAGAGCAATGAACTTAAAATGCTTGTCAAACGCCTTCGTCAAGATCTTGAGAGAGCTGGAGTTCCTTATGACACTAAAGAATTTTTGCCTCACATCACATTGATAAGAAAACCTCGATCTCCTTATGTCAGGGAAATCCCTGGAGAGTTTGCGGAATATGTCGGTGAGGTTGAAATGACGGTAAACCGCATATCTCTTATGAGATCGAATAGAGACGCTTCAGGGAAGATCTTTTATACAGAGATCAAGTAAAAAAGCACAAAGATCATAGTTTTTTTGTGCTTAACAAGATCTCATTTTTGCAAGGTATAGTTGATCCCCCTGTGTATAATAGTGAATATTGACCTAGCTTAGGAAAGGAAAATTTAATTTTTATGGCTGAAAAAGATACAGTCACTAAAGATTACATGCAAGATAGAGAGACTTTTGCCGATGCCTTTAATTTTTTGCTCTATAATGGCAGACAAGTTATAATGGCTGAACAACTCAAACCGCTGGATACTACTTCTATAGTTTTACCCTATGGAGAAGGCGGTAAAGCAGTAGCGATTCAAAAGTATCGCGATGTGTTGAAAATGGTAACAGCGATGGAAGACGATAGGGCGGCTTATCTAATTCTCGGCATAGAGAATCAGTCTGAGATTCACTATGCTATGCCTGTACGCAACATGCTTTACGATGCGATTCAGTACGTTAGCCAAGTTGAGATAATAGCCAAGTCTAATAAGAAGGAAGACAAGAAACCTGAAAATAGTGCAGAGTTTCTTTCTGGATTGTACAAAAGCGATAGGCTCCTACCGATAATTACATTAACATTGTATTTTGGGGTTGATGAGTGGACAGCTCCAAAAGATTTGCATAGCATGTTAGCGGCTGATGAAGATATACTTCAATTTGTGGATAATTATCATTTGCATTTGATAGCCCCCGCTGAGATTGCCGATGAGGATTTTTCGAAATTTCGCACTGAATTAAGCCTCGCTTTGAAGTATGTTAAATATTCTCAAGACAAAAAGAAGCTGAAGCAAGTGCTAAATGAGGATCAGTCATTCAGGAGTGTTTCAAGAAAGACTGCAAATTTACTCAATATTTTAACGAATTCAAAACTACGCTACGATAATAGAGAGGAGAAAGTAGATATGTGTGAGGCAATTGAAGGAATTATAAGCGATGCTAAAGCCGAGGGCATTGAGGAAGGTATGAGAGAGGGTATGAAAGAGGGTATGAAAGAGGGCATGTTAAGAACACTTGCTAATCTCGTAAAAGATGGCGTTTTAACCATTGATAGTGCTACTAAGAGAGCTGATATGACCGTTGAAAAATTTGAAGAAAAAAATGTCTGCTATACAGTAACCTGAATCGTTCTACCCTGTAAGCCTGGTACGTTGCGTTTGTTTGAAATATTTTAACTAACAATTAGCAATGCGCAATTACCACTTGCTTTTTTTAATCTTGAGGCCAGGTTTACATTCTTATTGTAAGTTATTCTTGTTGTGCCTGGATCGTCAGGGAATTCCCCTGCGCGATGTAACTCTCGTAGAGCAAAGTTTGACTTTTTGCACTTATCTGTTATAATGCCCACACTGTAGCGGGGTGATGGTTTCATCGCTTGTTATTCGTG